>JBILGL010000552.1:0-3254 GCA_044351075.1 Isosphaeraceae bacterium
TTAAGCAGGAAAAGGGCGACGAATAAGTCGTCTTGACTTTCGAGTATCGATCCTGAAGTGGCCCGCTTCTGGCGGGCTGCTTTTATTTCATGAGCGTGAAAGATGCAAAAAAATCCACAGAAAATCGTTATAAAAAACGCAACTGCGATTCTTGAAAATGAAATTCTTCACGATGCTTTAATTGAAATAAATGGCGGGCTTATTCAATCGGTTCAAAAAGATTCTGTAAATTCAGATCATGATGCGATATTGATTGACGCTGATGGGGCTTATGTCGCTCCTGGCTTTGTTGATATTCATGTGCATGGCGGGGCTGGTGCTGACTTCATGGATGGCACGGAGGATGCGGTTATCAAAGCCGCTCAGGCCCATTTAAGGCATGGTACCACTACGATTTTTCCAACAACAACCACGGGCAGCTTCGACGAAATTCAGGCGATGATTGCCGCCTGCATGAAGGTGGCCAGTTGCAATGATATGGAGATGATGCCGCATATTCCGGGAATTCATCTTTATGGGCCCTATTTTGCAGCAGATAAAGTAGGGTGTCATAGCCCGGCAGGTCGGCGTGAACCACTCCCGGAAGAATTTCAATTGTATTTCAATTCAGGCTTTATCCGAATTGCCACTTGCGCAGCTGAATTGCCAGGTGCATCAGACTTTTATAAAACAGCGTATTTGCAAAAATGCCTTGTGACCTGTGGCCACTCCAATGCTTCGTGGGCTGAAATGCAATCAGCTTTTGAAGCCGGAATGCGGCATGTTGATCATTTCTGGTGTGCCATGTCGGGTGTCTCATCGTTACGGGCACGTTTGGGAACGCCCATGCAGGCTGGGATGGAACAGTTTGTTTTGTTTAACAGGGCCATGAGCACTGAGGTTATTGCCGATGGTGAGCATCTTTCAAATGAACTGCTTGAATTTGCATTTCGAATGATCGGCCCTGACAGGCTCTGCCTTGTGACGGATTCAAGCCGGGCGCTTGATATGCCGTCAGGTGAATATATCTTCGGGAATAATGAAACGGGCACATGGTTTCAAAATAATGCTAAAGTTGGGCTGACACCTGCCGGCGATGCGCTAGCCAGTTCCGTGAAAGGTATGGATCACATGCTTCGTGTCATGAAAAATGCAACTTCGGCAACATTGCCTGAGCTTTTTCGCATGGCCAGCCTCACTCCTGCCCGGCTGACACGGCTTGATCAGAGCATTGGCAGCATTTCGCCAGGTAAAAAGGCTGATCTGCTGATTCTTAACGATTCATTACAATTGAAATCGATGATGTTACGAGGAAAATATATCCGCAAAATTCCATCAAAATGATTTTGGTAGATAGTTTTTCTTTCGAAAATCGAATCCAGTTCTGATATTCTTTCATTATCAAAGAATGAGAATTTCAAGGGAGGTAAGCCCCATGATACGTGTAAAGCTGTTCCAATTGGCTTTTTTGTTGATCCTCACATTTCTCAATGTTTCAATCTTAGCAAATAATCTTCCAATTGTCAGCGATGTAGAGTCTCAGCCGCTTGTAAGTAACATTCAGCGACTATTACGCGGGCTTGATGATTACGGCCAGCCTCTCGATGCCACCTTGCGCAGCCAGATTGAAAAAACGCTCGCTACCGGTGATGTGGTTGCGATCCAAGAAGTGATTGATTCTCAGGTCTTTCTCGGCCTGCATCTTAATCCTGAAGTGCGTGTGAAGGTGATGCGTGGCCCGGCTGATAATCGCCTGCGTCAACACGGATACACTGCCAAAATTGTCAAGATTCATAATGAAAGCACCGTAACCACACCCCTTCGTGTCACAAGCCCTCAGGCTGGTGCGGTTTATGGCGGGGTGCAGCAACTGACGATGAAACGCATGGCCACTGAAAAACTCGCCAGTGATTTAAATACGGGCAAGCCTGACGACCGCTTTATTGATATCGGTTTCCGTAATGATGCTACCATCAGTGATCGGCTTTCCGGACTCTCCGTTGAATATAAGCTGCTTGATATTGGAAGCTCTCAGGCCGGGAAACGCGAAGCAATAATGCAATTTGATGTCGGTGATGGTACGAAAGATCTGGCCAACCGTTCTGAAATTCCAATTTTATTTCAGATAGAGAAGGCTGAAGCGGTGAAAATTCAGGCCATTGATGAAAATGGCCAGCCCACTGTGGTACGTCTTGAAATTCGCGACCGTCATGATCGGGTTTATCCCAGCCAGCTCAAGCGTCTTGCACCTGACCTTTTCTTTCAGCCCCAGATTTATCGGACGAGCGGTCAGGATGTGTATCTTTCGCCCGGTAAATATTATGTCATTTCCAGCCGGGGGCCGGAATACGTTCGACAGGTACAGGAAATGGAAGTAAAAGCGGGTGTGGAAAACCGCTGGCAATTTCAATTAAAACGCTGGGTTAATACCGAAAAATATGGATTTTATAGCGGTGATCATCATATTCATGCGGCAGGCTGTTCGCATTATGAAAAACCGACTGAAGGCGTTCGGCCTGAGGATATGTTTCCACAGGTAAAGGGCGAAGGGTTAAATGTTGGTTGTATTTTAACATGGGGCCCCTGCTACGACTTCCAGCGCAATTATTTTGAGTCTGGCGTTCATCGCCTGAGCGAGCCGAAAACACTTATAAAGTATGACGTGGAAGTCAGTGGATTTGGCTCGGCGGCGCTCGGGCATGTCTGCCTTCTGAATTTAAAGGATCAGACTTATCCAGGCTCGGATGGGATGAAAGACAAAGGTTGGCCGACTTGGACAACGCCTGTTCTCCGCTGGACGAAGCAGCAGGGTGGCGTGACGGGTTACCCGCATTCGGCCCTGCGTGGCAGCACAAAAAGTTCGGTCGAATTAACATTCAGGCGGTATGATCAAAATCGTGATTCTCGTCTTGAAAAAAATGAATTGCAATCAACTATTCTGCCCCAGAATTTTGAAGAGATTGATCAATCGGGCGATGGGAGGATTTCATTTGATGAATTATTGGAATCTGTTGATAAAAATCAGGATCGGCTGCCCAATCTGGCCGTGCCCGACATGAACGGCGGCGGTGCCCTTGAAATTATGGTCAGCACGGCTGAAGGAGTCTGCGATTTCATTTCAGCGATGGACACGGCCCGCATTCCTGAGTGGAATACATGGTATCACATTATGAACAGCGGCTTTCCGCTGAAAGTCAGTGGCGAGACCGACTTCCCGTGCATGTCAAGCCAGCGTGTTGGCCAGGGGCGTGTTTATGTACAGCTTGGAAATCAAA
>JBILGL010000553.1:0-3252 GCA_044351075.1 Isosphaeraceae bacterium
CCAGTTCTGCCTCAACCTGATCAAGACCAATTTGCGCATGCCCAAGCAGCACAAGGGTATGAAAGATTAGATCAGCGACTTCGCGAACAAGATGGTCGCGGCCCTCAGGCCCCGGCTCGCCAGCCGCTTCGACCACTTCAGCGGCTTCTTCTGTAATTTTGGCTCCGATTTTGGGCAGACCCTTCTGCAGAAGGCTGGCGACATAGCTTTTCTCGGCAGTCGCACCTTCATCACGCCGGCGGGCAATAATCGCTTCCAACTGGGAAAGAACAGAATCAGGCATTGGCAGTGCTCCATAAAATTGGCGCTGGATCATTCCAGAAAAACCGTTTTTTGACAACCATTTTTTTGACTCCTGCCCATTGGTTCTCAACAAATCAGGAAAATTTTCAATTCGCCTCAAGATCTATCACTATGAATGACGAAGGAAATTTGGAGTCTCTTACGCGAACACTTTATTAACGAGTGGCTGCAGATCTCTAGTCCTTCATGGGTAATGGATTGATGAATCGAAAAAATCAAATACTGATGTTCGGTCTTCTGATCGTAGGCCTTGCCTGCTCGACCACCAAAGCTGGTTTTGTGCTTGTCACGACAAGAACAGACCTGAATGCAACTGGCCAGCTTAATCTTGCCACACTTGGTCCAGCTGGCACGACTTTGCCAACCAGCACCAACATCACCGCTAACACGGGTGAAGTGGTTACGATTACGCAAGCATCCGGTAGCCCTCAGCGTGTGGATCAAAGTGCACCGGTCTTTGGCTGGAATGGCAATTTCCTGCCGGGCGAGGCAT
The DNA here is from genome assembly GCA_044351075.1 of Isosphaeraceae bacterium. Lineage (GTDB taxonomy): Bacteria > Planctomycetota > Planctomycetia > Isosphaerales > Isosphaeraceae > QWQI01. Next base: position 797 of record JBILGL010000553.1, read on the forward strand.
TGATATGGACGATCTATGGTGGGCCTGTCACCTACAATTTCGGTGCGAATAAGGTCAGCTCATTTGGATACCAGATTCAGCCCGACGTCTACGCCGGTCGATTCACAGCATTCATCAGCGTGCTTGATGATAATAACAACGAAATAGCTCGCTTTACGCGTGATGGAGCGTCCAGTGGCACTCCGAATGGATCAGCTCTTTTCATCGGCGTTGCGGCGACTGATTCATCCTCATATTTCTCAAGAATCAGGTTTGGTATTCAGACGGGTGGTAATCCGCTGAACTTTGCTTACAACAGCCCATCATTTGCCATCGTGCCCGAGCCGGGCACTGTGGTGCTGGGTGTAATTTCAGCCTGTGCACTGGTAATCGTCAAAAAACGACGAGGCGTTGCCAGGAAATCTGTCTGATTTCTCATCCAGTAGAGTCAGGGTTTGACTGGCTTGAGCGTGATTTGCCGCACGTCCATGACGGCGGCTTTATTTTTCTTAACTGGCTTGATTAACAGGCTGTGAAGGCCAGCATTTGCGATCTTCACTCGGCCGAGATTCATCGGCACAAAGGCCTGAAAACCGCCTGTATCAGGCACAGTCAGGCCGAGCTTTTGTGATTCATCTACGATAAATTCGACTTCGCTGCCACCCTGACCTGGGCCACAGCCAATCAGGCCAACGACTTCAAATTCGCCAGGTGTATTGACGGTAAAATCCCATCGGGCCGTATCTTGCTCGCGTACCCAGAAGCCAAGTGTGTTTTTGTGAGGCTGGGGCTCGTAGCGAAGCTGCTGGCCAGAGACGATCGCTGATCGTGCAGGCAATAAGATCTGACCATTTTTATCCTGAGGATTGGCAATATAGCCAGGATTCGGGTGTGGCATCCGGGCATTTACTGCTACACGCCAGTCGGCCAGTTTTTTGGCCAGTTCGGCGACTTTATCCGGCATTTCGGCGGAGAGATTGCGCGACTCGCTGACATCCTTCGAAAGATCAAAAAGCTCGCGGCGATTGTTTTCATAAAGCTCGATCAGCTTATAATTTCCGGCACGAATCACGCCACCCGGCGCACCACCTTGATTGGCATAGTGCGGATAGTGCCAGTAAAGCTCGTCTCGATCAGGCGCTGGGCCTCCCTTGAGAAGACTGGCCAACGACTTGCCATCAAGTGCTTTCAGATCATTGGCAGCGCCGCCGATTTCGGCAATGGTTGCCGGCAAATCGCTGGAAATAATAGGGTAATCAGGCTTGGCAGACTTCACGCCGGGGCCTTTTACGATCAAAGGCACACGCAGGCCACCTTCATAAAGCCAGCCTTTGCCTTCGCGGCTGGGGGCATTGGAAGTGGCTGGTGTGTTTGGGCCTTCCGTAGTCGCCAGGCCGCCATTATCGGAAGTAAAAATAATCCACGTATTGCCTTCTATCTTAAGCTCTTCAAGCTTTTTAATAATCCGCCCGACCGATTGGTCAAGGCTTTCGAGCATGGCAGCGTAAATGGGGTTTCGCTGCCGCCCGGGCGGGATTTTTGAGGCATCGTAAGTCTTGACCATTTCTTCTTTTGCACGCATGGGTGTATGCACAGCATAATGCGGCATGTAGAGAAAAAACGGCTTATCCCGGCCATTTTCAATCAGGGCAAGTGCTTCGTCGGTCAGCCTGTCGGTCAGATACTGACCCTTGGGGGCATTTTCAAGCCCTTTCATCTTACGACCAGCCGCATTGCCAAATGGGCTGAAATAGCTGAGGGGTGTGCCTGTATGATCACCAGCAATATTCACCATAAAGCCTTGCTGCTCAGGCCCATAGCCTTCACCGCCCAAGTGCCATTTGCCGACGTGCCAGGTATTGTAGCCCTGCGTTTTCAGTGCTTCGGCAATCGTCACAGCCTCTAGCGGCAACTGGTTCGGAATCACAGGCTTGGCCAGACGTTGGTCGGGTCTGTCGCCACGCCCCGGCAGCCAATCCGTAAGCCCAACTCGTGCAGGGAGTTGGCCGGTCATCAATGCGACTCTGGTGGGCGAACAGACGGGCGCTGCGGCATAGGCCTGAGTGAATCGGGCACCGCTGGCTGCAAGAGCGTCCAAATTCGGAGTGCGATGAAACCGGGAGCCATAAACGCCAAGGTCGTTGGCGCCCAGATCATCAGCCACAATCAGAATGATATTCGGCTTATCAGCTGCAGAAATTGCTCTGACAGAACTGACCAAGGCAATAAGCAGCAGAAATCGGGAAAAGGCGTGAGCAGAGCCCGACATGAGCTGAGACTCCGAAGTTGTTTTTTCTTGATGAAGCAGCGGGGGGAGGTTGACTAACAAATCATCATACGCTCAGGCTGACTCTTCTGCATCAAGTTCTTCGGTGAACAGGCCCATTTGGCGGAATTTCTCGTACCGACGATTCAGAAGATCATCGTGCGATAGCTGTTTGAGCTCGCGTATGTTTTTAAGAAGATAAGACTTAAGA
>JBILGL010000085.1:0-10904 GCA_044351075.1 Isosphaeraceae bacterium
ATCTGACATATCTTCCGAATAGCCAGCGACTTGTATCACAGTTCTCGCCCAGGCCTGAATTTGAAGGGACTCCGCCCGCGAATATTCGAATGCGAATCCCAGTTCGCTCAGGCCTTGATCCTGATTCACCTGTGTTAGGTGTTGGCGGGAATCTTTCGGGTAAACTTGGTTTTGAAAAGAAATCCGATCTTCAGATCGTCGCCTCTCCAGTTCGAATTGATATCTTGAAAAATGGCCAGAGTGGTCGAATACTATTTGATATTGATCGATATGAAAGAGCTTTAATATTCCAAAATCGCTGGCTCTCTGATTATCAACGAGAATTAACACCAGTCGTATTATTTTCGCCTGAGATAAAAATGGTCCTTGAACCGATCGTTCAAAACGGAAATCCAATCAGGATTCAATTTCAACCGATCAACGAACCAGAATCAGCCAGGATTCTGTTAGAATGTGCGGAATTAAAAGCCGATTCAGGAGATCTTCAGAATTACAGGACTGTTACAAATTTCCCCACAGCTCGTCAAGAACGTTTTGCTCTGAAATTTGATGAAAAATCTGGCACATTTCAATTTCTCAATGGCATGAAAGACTGGTCCTATGAGATGCCAACCACTGGGCTAGTTGGCCGTATTTCGCTCAAAGCCAGTCTAATTGATCAGTCCGGCAAGGTTGTTGCTGTTGATATGAAGGAGGTTTTGCTTGATGATCAGGCTGTTCGAATGGCTGAGATAATTAATCTGCCAGATTTCGTAAAAGCCGGCGGTAAGCTGAAAATTCAAATGCAATTAGTGCCACCTAAATCAGGAATCAAAAAGGCGATCGCAATACTGGACTCAGTTAAAGATAAAAAAATTCCTGAAAATGCAATTCAGGTGGTCATGCAACGAGAAATGCCACCCAAAGTTTCAGAGGGAAATTCCGCTCAATCGCTTGAAATTTGGTCAGGTCTTGTTGAAGTCCCTGTCAAATCAGAATTGATCGGCCGACGTCCGTTCACAATTATTTTTGAAACAGGATCGGGACTTACCGGAGAAATATCAAGTTTTATTCAAATCATGGCCGCTGATTTTGTTGAGCCGGGTGCAATTAAGGGTGCTGTGGTGCAAGGCAGCTTGCCTCAGGCCGATCTACCTGTGGTGTTGCGAAAGATGGACGCTAAAAGAACGGAGATCAAACGCACAAAAACGGATCGAATGGGTCAGTTTCAAATCTCCGGCATCGCTCCGGGTACTTACGGTCTCTTTACGGCCAAGACTACCGATCAAACATCAGCCGAGGCAGAAGTTGTCGTAACATCAGGGCAGTTAACGCAATTACAGCTCGGCCTGGGAAGAGTCAATCTTCCTTCAAATGGTCCGGCACCTAAAGCTGAAAAGTCTGAAGCTGGTAAATGAGTCTAAAAAACCTCAAATCAACGAGTTGCAAAAAAAAAGCATAAAAAAATGAGTAAACTATTTCAATTCAGCAATTGACCTGTTAATTTTGATATGAAGATTTTCTCCAACAGTCATTACTAACCACGTGTGGATCATCATGGCTGAAAGTACACAGCATCGTTTGGATCGTGTTCGTCGTCCTCGTGTTCAGATCACGTACGACGTTGAAACCAATGGGGCAATGCAGAAGGTTGAGCTTCCGTTCGTTGTAGGTGTTCTGGCTGATCTTTCTGGCCAGCCAAACGTGGCCCTGCCACCACTTAAAGAGCGGAAGGCAGTGAATATTGATCGTGACAATTTTAACGATATTCTCAATAAAGCCAATCCCAGGGTGTATGTTCAGGTTCCGAATCGGCTTTCCGATGATCCTGACCAAAAGCTAGGTGTCGAGCTGAAATTTCATAGCATGGATGATTTTGAACCAGCCAATGTTGCCAAGCAGGTTGAACCGCTGAAGGAATTGTTGCGGATGCGCCACGAACTGACCCAATTGCTGACCAAGATGGAAGGTAATGAGAAGCTGGATCAGCTATTAAGCGATGTGATCAGTTCGAGCGAAACGGCCAAGGGCCTTGCAGAAAAGATGGGTATTGCCGGGGAAGACAAGCCTTCTTCGTAAATTCATGGCAATAGTCATTGCTAAAGTCAGTCTTTAATCAGCGTTCAATTTTGGGAAGGGTTTGTAGAAGATGAGTTCTGACGCACAGTCAACGCCGGGTTCAGAAGGTGCCAGTAATGTTTCGGCTGAAAATCTGCTTGATCAGGTGGTTTCGGCCACCCGTCCTCAAAGCACGCAGGAGGCAGACCGAGCCCGCGATTATTTCAAGCAGTTCCTGGAGCACGCAGTCAAGCCAGGGCAGGTGATCTCGAAGGATGTTGAAACGAACATCAAAGCATGGATTGCAGAGATCGACAAGAAACTGTCGCTGCAATTAAACGAGATCATGCATGCGCCAGAATTCCAGAAGCTGGAAGGCACCTGGCGAGGTCTTCATTACTTTGTGCATCAGTCTGAAACGGGCACGAATCTGAAGATTCGGGTGTTGAATGTCAGCAAACGAGAGCTTTTCAAAGATCTTGAAAAGGCGGTCGAATTTGATCAATCTTCGCTGTTCAAGAAGATATATGAAGAAGAATACGGGCAGCTTGGCGGTCAGCCATATGGCATGCTTGTAGGCGATTATGAATTTGATCGCGGCTCTGAAGACGTTAACATGCTGAAGATGATCTCGAATGTTGCCGCCGCTGCGCACGCTCCATTCGTTTCGGCAGCCAGCCCAAGACTCCTGAACATGGACAGTTTTCAGGAACTCTCTGCTCCTCGGGATCTTGCCAAGATATTTGATGGTGTGGAATATGCACCATGGAAGAGTTTCCGCGAAAGTGAGGACAGTCGCTACGTTGCCCTGACGATGCCCCGCGTTCTTGGCCGGTTGCCTTATGGCAAGGACTTCAAAAAGGTTGACGAATTTAACTTTGAAGAATCCGTGTCTGGCAAAGAGCACGATAAATACCTCTGGATGAATTCTGCCTGGGCATATGCGACTCGTATAACGGATGCTTTTGCGAAAAATGGCTGGTTTGCCCGGAGTCGTGGGGTTGAGGGTGGTGGCTTGGTGGAAGGTTTGCCGGTGCATACTTTTCCGACCGACGATGGCGATGTCGCCATGAAATGCCCTACGGAGATAGCAATTTCCGACCGACGTGAATTTGAGCTGTCTAACTTGGGTCTTCTACCACTTCTCCATGCCAAGGGAACGGATTACGCCGTTTTCATGGGTGCTCAGTCATGTCAAAAGCCAAAATCATATTTCGACCCAGCTGCCAATGCCAATGCAGAGTTGTCATCAAAGTTTAATTTGCTGCTTTGCACGAGTCGCTTTGCTCACTACCTCAAAGTGATGGCACGTGACAAGATCGGTTCTTTCATGGAAGTGAAGGATTGTTCCCAGTGGCTTAACGACTGGATTTTTAACTATACCGTGAATCCAGACGGCGCCAGCGAGAATACAAAGGCTGAACGCCCACTTTCTGAAGCCAACGTCGAAGTGCGTGAAGTCAAAGGCAAACCTGGCTGGTTTGAAGCGGTGGCATATCTCAGGCCACACTTCCAGCTTGAGGCTTTGTCGGCATCGATGCGATTGGTGGCTGAAGTTCCCAAATCAAGCTGATTGATTTATGCATTCAAAAAAAAACTTTGAATGCAACGAACAATTCGGTATTGTGTATCGAATTGAAGAATGTGAATGAGCCTGAAAGAAAAAAGTTCTGAAAGGCTCATCTTTTACAGACGACGGAAATCAGAATAAGGACTGAACCCATGCCAGATATGTTTCTCACAATCAAAGACGGACCAAAAGGTGAATCACAGGATAGCACGTTCAAAGCTCCAAATATGGTGATTCAGAGTTTTTCTTTTGGCGCTTCGAATCCCTCAACAGTGGGGCCTCAGGGTAGTGGCTCCGGGGCAAGCAAAGGCATGCCCTCTTCGATCAATATCATCAAGGATGTGGATGCATCCGATCCTGCACTTTACATGGCGACACTGACGGGCGACCACTTTGCCAGTGCAACACTGGTGTGCCGCAAATCAGGTGGTACACAGAACGTCTTTTATCAGATTGATCTGACAGAAGTCTTTGTAACAAACTACAATATTTCCGGAAATAGCGGCAGCGGCAGCGACACACCCGGTTGTAGCTTCTCACTGACGTTTTCACAGATCACCATTACCTACACGCCGCAGGATGCGACCGGTAAGAAGGGCACACCGATCAAGCAGGGCTACAATGTTGTGACCCAGAAGAAAGCCACCTGATAAGTGGCTTGATCAATCGAATCGTAAGATTTGGCACCTGAATCGTGAAAAATGGTTCAGGTGCTTTCATGTATATCAGGGAAACGGTGAATTTGATGCCTTCGCGAGATCAAGCCTCAACACTGTATCGAGAAGGCAATCTTGGCGGCGCGATCGAAGCCCAGCTTGCGTGGGTTCGCGGTAATCCGACGGATATCGGTGCCAGGCTTTTTCTTTTTGAATTGCTGGCTTTTGATGGTCAGTGGGAGAGGGCTGAACGTCAGGCACAAGCTCTGCTGACAAACGACGCCGAATCCGACACCGCCGTTGGTATGTATCAGAAATGCATACTTTCGGAACGAAAACGCGCTGCCAGCCAGAATGGTGAAGTGCCACCACGCATACTTGGAGCCTCTTCGCAATCGATCGAGCTGCGTCTGGAAGCTCTGAAAGAGGGTGTCGAAGTTGCCAGCCGTTTGATCCTGCAGGCCGAAGAGCTGGAAAGTAACAGGCAGAATCCTGATTGGATTTTGAATGGCAGAGCTGTAAAGTCTTTGCGAGATGGTGACGACCTGCTTGGGCCAGTACTGGAAGTTTTTGCACAGGGCGAATATTTCTGGATCGATGTGAACGAAATACAACTGCTTGAAACCGAGCCGCCGAAATATCCGCGTGATTTAATCTGGTTGCCGGCCCGGCTTGAGACTAAATCAGAATCAGGCAATGTTTTTCTACCGATGATCTATTGCAATTCCTCTGCAGTTGAAGATGTTGCGCTTCGTCTTGGTCGTGCGACTGATTGGGTGGAAAAAGGAGAGTCAGGCATTTATCGCGGCATTGGGCTGAAGGACTGGATTCTGGATGACTCAGATAATGTGCCGCTGATTGATTTCCGGTCTTTGGTTCAGGGAAGTGGATCTTGAAAGGACCGGCTGATTGATGCGAGTGAGCCAAAAAAATGAGTGATCGGCTGAATAAATCTGCGTCAAAGTCAATTTCAGCCCGCCCTTCTCTACTTGACAGGCTTACGGACGAACGTGCCAATGTTTATCACTATTCATTAAATCAATTGATCGAATCGATCAGGCGGGACTTAGAATTTCTTCTGAATACACCAAAGGTTCAAAAAAAGTTTGGGCCTGAGTTCACCGAGCTTCATTCGAGCATTTTCGATTTTGGCATACCCGACGTGGTATCCATTAGCGGTAAGGACAGTAAGGCCTGGGATAAGCTTCTGCAGGAAGTCGAACAATCCATTCTGGATTTTGAGCCAAGGCTGAAAAATGTAGAAACAAGATTAAAGCAGAATGAGCGTAAGCTGAATTCGAAAATTGAATTTGAAATAAGGGGCGAACTGGTCTTTGAGCCTTCGCCAGAGCTGATTTTCGAGTCGGTCATCGAACTGGCCGATGGCCGGACGCTTATCGACTTCCCTCGAGTTCAGACAATATCGGACGAAGATTAGCACTAACTTCTCCATGTGCTAGATTTCAAGTGTGGGGGTATGAAAGCTCACACCATTTGCAACACTGATCATTCTGGTAACTCGGGCCTATGCTTGATCCGCTCTACCTCAGATATGAAGAAGAGCTTGCCTTTATCAGGCATCAGGTGCGAGATTTCGCACTTCGATATCCTTCTGCAGCATCGCGGCTGCTTCTCGAAAACGATTCGAGTGCTGATCCACACATCGAAAGGCTGATTGAATCATTTGCCCTTCTCGCGGCGCGGGTTCGCACCAAGACCGACGATGAAATACCGAAAATGGTTGAAGGATTCGTCGAACGACTTTACCCGCATTTTGTACGGCCCCTACCGACGATGTGTATTCTCGGTTTTGAAGTCGATCCGAAACGTGCACGCATTCCAGCTGGGCTCACCATTAATTCAGGCACGATGCTTGCCAGCCCTGCCCCGGATCAGGACAGAATTCTATTCAAGACTGGGAAAACCAGTCAGATTTGGCCGATACGGACAGTTGCTGCTGAATATCATACGAGCCCCGTACCACAACGCTGGGCTGTTCAAAGCAGTTTTCAAGCGGCCATTCATATCCGCATAGAGCTTTATGGTGGCCTTCGATGGTCCGACCTGCAGGGCATTTCGTCACTGAATTTTTATCTGCGTGGTTCGCGAGAACCTGTTGAGATTCTGCTCGACACAATTCTCAACCATTCCACAACATGTCACTGGATCGTGCCTGAATCCGGTTCGGAGCATCCTTCGCCGATCCGAATGGAAAAGCCAATCAAGCTCGTGGGGCTTGAGCCTGATGAAGCGCTCATTCCTGGCTTTCAGCTAGACTTGCAGCCATATCGCCTGCTGACAGAATATATGAATTTTGCCGATAAATTTCATTTTATTGATGTGCCATTCCCCGAAAAGTCTGAGCTTTCCAGAGCTGATCGAACGCTTGACCTTTTTATTGGGCTGAAGAATGCACAGGAACTTCTGGAAAAAACGGTCACGACAGAGACTTTTGTCCTGGGTTGTATTCCAACAATTAATCTTTTTGAGCAAACGGCCGAGCCAATCCCAACAGTTGCTTCAAAATACGAATACCTTGTTGTGCCAGATGTGGCGCATTCAGATAGCCGTGAAGTCTATGAAGTTCAATCAGTGACGCGGGCATCTCTTCAAGAGGGGCGTTCCGAAGAGCTTCAGCCCTTTTTTACCGCAGTGTGGGAACAGCCGGGCGAGCATCCAGAGGGATACTGGCACTCTGTTCGTACGTTTCCACGCAGCGAGAGCCGCTCACTGAGCGATACGCTGGTGCGTATCGTTACACCGGGTCTTGAACCAAAATCTCCTGATGGATCGACTCTGGTGATTCGTACAACCTGCTCCAATGGTGATCTTCCATTGCAACTGGCTCAGGTGAAAGGTGGGCTCTCATTCTCACTTTTAAGTGGTTCCGAGCCGCTTTCCCGAATTGTAACCGTAAGTCGCCCCACACCCAGCATCAGGCCTCCATCCATTCGCCAGCTTTATGGCAGACTGCTTTCGCAGGTGAATCTGAACTGGCTGAGCTGGACGGATAGCCCAGAGGGTGTTGAGGCATTTCGCAACATTCTGAAATTGTATTTACCATCAGATCCAGCCGTTAATCGTGAAGTCAGGCTGCTTAATGAAAGTCGAATAAATGCCATTGAGAAGCTGGAAACGCGGTCAACCATGTTTCGTTTTTCAGAACAGGGGCAATCCACATGGATTCGTGGTCTTGAACTGAATCTTTATATCAGAACAGAAGATTTTGTTCAGGGCGGCCTGATTCCATGGGGCAGTGTTATTGAACGCTTTCTTGGCATGCATTTAAGCCTCAATAGTTCTTTTCAGATGAAACTTCTTGATTTTCGAGGTCAGTCATTAATTCATCAATGGCCGATCAGGACAGGGGAAATCCCATGTCTCTGAAAATTCATGATCAGAATTTCGAAAATTCAATTAAATTGCTATTGGAAGATCCAACAGCTTTTGACTTCTTTGAGGCCGTCCGGCGATCGCAACGGCTGGCAATTAATTTCCGATCCAATTCTGGCGCAAATCACAATGATGCCGGTAACGCATGGGGTTCTCCGCTGGCTTCTGGTCCTTCTGCCACAATTCCTATCATCAGCTTTCGTGCAAACGTTTCAAACTCATTCCCTGCTTCAAGTATTCAGGATGTAAAGCTTGTCCACCGCCGGGATAAACGTGGCAATCTTTTGAAAACCCTGGAAATGACAGTCAATTTCATGGGGCTGCATGGTCCGAATGGAATTTTGCCGAGACATTATAACGATCAGCTGATTCAGCTACAGCGTCAGAATGTCAGCCGTGAAGCCATCGCGCTTCGCGACTGGTTTGATATGTTTAATAACCGAATGATCGCTCTTTTCTATTTATCATGGGAAAAGACACAGCTCCCTGTTCAAAGAGAACAGTCAATTATTTCCGGCCAACGCGATAATTTTGAAATTATTTTTAAAAGTCTGGGAGGGCTCCGAACGGAAGGTCTGGAGCGACGTATTCAGGCCGTCGTGCCGGGCTCGGGCACTTCCTCGATCAGAATCATGTCTGACCTATTTCTCAGTACACATCTGGCACGTTCTCGCCCACGGATGAGTGTCGCATTAGTGCAAAGCCTCATTTCAAAAGCCACAGGATCTTCTGTCGCGATAAAATGCTATACACCGAGGTGGTCTGTCATCCCGGAACACGCCAGAGCCCATCTTGGCAGCAGTTCTACCGGGATGCCCGCTCAGCTTGGCGTCAATGTCTCTCTTGGTTCGCGAATCATAAGCTCACAGTCGAATTATTCAATAAATATCGGTCCAGTTGATTGGAAGGGACTCATCCAGCTTTTGCCGCATAACACTGTTTCGCATCGATCATCTGACCTCGAGAAAAAACCAGGCCCGAAGACCACAATCGACGCCATTCGAACGCTCGCCCGGCTCAAGACAGACCCCAACCTGAAATCAACCATTCGGATCAGGCTGCGGACTGACTCCCTCCAGCCCGCCCGACTGGCGACAGGTCATGAATCATCAGGATTGGATCAACCGTCAAAACTGGGTTGGAATATGTGGCTTGGGCAACCGAAGAGAGCTGCGGGGTTTGACGCGAAGTCAGGTTGCAAGTATCTTGAAGATACTGAGTTTGTGGAAGAATGACAGATTTCTCGCCTGGCATGTTTCAGGGGTAAGCAGAGGAAATGGACCGAAACCCGGTGGACTGGTATGAAGGTATGTTCCTTCGGCCACAACACTTCCAAACTCAAGACCGACATTATCAGCATCAGCTTAGTCAAAATTTTGACAGTATAGCACCGCATCCCTGGGGCATTCACAGCCTTGAAATCGATCAGGATGCCCTTAATGCAGGTCGGCTCGTTGTGCGTCATTTGCGGGCCCGGTTTGCGTCCGGGAGAATATTAAACATTCCGCAGGATCAATCGCTTGATCCCCTGCCCATCCGCAGTCTCGCCGGATCAGGACAGGATCTGGAAATTCATGTTGCTCTGCCAATTTCATTAGATGTTGATGGCAAATCAGCAACGCAGTCAGTTGAAGAAAATGAAATTCTTGTACCCGACGAACATGATGGCCAATTGCATCCGGTCAGAGTTCGCCGCTTAAAACCAATTCTGCTGCCGGCAAATGATGTTGGTTCCGGCTATGACAGCATACCGATTGTATCACTCCGCCGATCTGCCAATTCTCAGGACGGAGTTGAAATTGTACCTGGGTATATCCCCCCCCTGCTCTCGGCAGAAGCTTCGTCGGTTTTGAAATATACAATTGTCGAATCGCTGAATGACATTATCCATCGTAAGCTTGAGGCTATGAGCACAGGCATGGGAAATGGCCATCTGGCGAGTGGGAACAGGATTTTTTCAGACCCTGCATTATTTATTCGCCTTTCGCTGTTAAATCAGGCCGCAGCGAAACTCGAATCGCTTGGCAACTGCATGCAACTGGCTCCTATCTGGATCTATCGTGATCTTTGCGACCTGATCGGGCGGCTGGCAATTCTGGGAATCTCGCAGAATCGCAAAGTCGGTCAACTACCGAAATATAATCATCAGGATCTTGGGCCTGTATTTTTTGCATTAAAGCGTCAGATTCAGGAATTGGTTGAAAGCCTTGAAGAGCCGGGCTATTTTGAGCGATCGTTTGTGGGAATGGCCACGAGAATGCAGGTAAGCCTGGAATCAAACTGGCTCGATCCCGGCTGGACACTCCTAATCGGAGTGCGTACCAATCTTGAACACTCTGAAGCTCTTAACCTGCTCTCTTCCTCTGGCCCGATTGATTTTAAGATCAGTAGCTCGGAACGTGTCGATATGCTTTATCGAATGGGGCAGCGTGGACTGCATTTTCAATCGGTCTCGCAAGTTCCAGAGGAATTGAAAAATATCAAGAATACTGTTTTTCTGAGTCTGGGGCGCGACGCAGCGGCCAATGAATGGGCCTCTGTGAGAAATAATTTGAATCTGGCTGTGAGATTCAACGAGAGCTTGCTGATTGGTTCCATTCACGACCAAACAACAGTTCAGCTGCGTTATTCCAATCGTCCAATCCAAATGGCCATGACTCTTTTTGCGATTTCTCCACATGATCAGCGAGCAATTTCCCCCTTCTATTCCAAAGGGCTCGACAGTTTTTCAATGGAGACTGGCTCTGGCTCAGCCTGAATGAAATGCAATCAATCCGAATGAAATAACATCAAAAGTAATGGCAAGTATGGCGGCAGGGAAAATCATGAAACAGAAAGAAAAAAATGATTCACTGCTGGAACGTGCAGACGACGTATTTAATGCCGGAATGAAACTGTTTGCTGAAGTTCAGCAATCAAATTCTGTCGATATGATCAAGCGGCAGGCTGAACTGATTGAATTGCTTGATAGACTTCTCAGTCACGGAAAACCGAATCGTAATGCTCCTAAAGGCGAATCAGTTGAAACGCAATTCCCTGCGGAAGACCTTTTCCAGGAGCAGTCGCTGAAACTCAGCAGTTTACCATCGAAAGATGATCTTGCTGGTGTTTGTCGATACCTTTTGGCTTGCTGGCTTGACGAGCTTTTTGTTGTAGATACTCAATTAACTCGCCAGTGGAATGAAAACAAGCTGGAAATTCGGATGTTTGGCACCAACGATAGAGCCTGGCGATTCTGGGATTATGTC
>JBILGL010000554.1:0-3244 GCA_044351075.1 Isosphaeraceae bacterium
GTTTGCCAGCGCAATGGCGGCGTTAAAATCAGCCGCCGGCAAAACCGTGAGAATTGGTGCGAAAATCTCTTCCTGCGCCAGCGCATGCCGGGGCGGCAGATCACCTACAATCAAAACCGGCACATAGTATCCCGTTTCACGCAAGTGTTCGGGCACGGGCACCTCGGCAATGATTCGGCCATCGCGCCGGGCCATTTCGGCATACCGCCAAAATCGGCGGAGACTCTCGGCATCAACGAGCGGACCAACCTGCGTGGCCGGATCAGACGCCGGACCGATGATCAGGCTCTCAGCCGCCTGCCGCAGCCGATCCACAAACGCGTCATACACGCTTTGAAGCACAATCACCCGCGAGCAGGCCGAGCATTTCTGGCCGCTGTAGCCAAAGGCACTGTGCAAAACGCCTACCACGGCGTCGTCCAGATTGGCATCTTCGTCGATAATAATCGCATTCTTACCGCCCATCTCAGCGGCCACTTTTTTCACGAATCGCTGGCCGGAGGCCTGCGCTGTGGCGACTTTGTTGATGTGTACACCCACCTCGCGCGAGCCAGTAAAAACAATCATGGCCGTGGATGGAGAATTCACCAGTGCCGCGCCCGCTTCGGCGTCGCCAGGAGCGAAAATTACGGCATTCTCCGGCACGCCGCAACTGTGCAGGATCTTCACAAATTCATGGGCAATCCAGCTTGATTGCTCGGCCGGTTTCACCACCACCGTGTTGCCAGTCACGAGTGCAGCAGCCGTCATACCCAGCGGGATAGCCAGCGGAAAATTCCACGGGCCGATCACCGCCACCACACCCCGTGGCTCAGGCCAGAGGCGGTTGGTCTCGCCCGGCACATCGCCGCGCCACGGTTTTTCGGTCATCTGACGATACTGACGGGCGTAATAGCGACAAAAGTCAATAGCTTCGGCCACATCAGCGTCAGCCTCGCGCCAGGGCTTGCCCACTTCGGTGATAATCAGGGCCGTCAGCTCGGTTTTGCGTTGTCTGAGCATAATCGCCGCACGTTCGAGGCAAATAGCCCGCTCGATCGGCCTCTTCTTTTTCCAGTCGGCAAATGCCTGATGAGCGACTGCCACAGCAGAAGCCGCTTCGTCGGCTGAAAGTCTTGGAAAGCGGGCGAGCAGTCTCGTGCGGCTTGAGGGGTCGTGCGACTCGATCACGCCATCGCCCTCAGCAAATTTTCCGCCAATTTTCACCTTATGCCGCTTGCCACACTGGTGGGCTAAATCGGCAAGGGCCTGCTTTAGTCGATCAGCATTTGCGGCAATGGTTAAATCGGTCAGCGGCTCGTTGGTGAAGGGCTCGTCGAGCGATGTTTCAGCCAAGGCGTTGCGGCGGTTCTCGTATTTCTCCTGATAAAGCCCCAGCCACGAGAGCGGACGGGTAATGATCGACATATCATGCTCCAATTCAGGCGGTTTCAGCAGCCGCGCCGGATCAACTTTCGATGATTCGGCAGCTTTCAGGAACGAATCATTCGACGTATTTTCCAGCAGACGCCGCACCAGATAAGCCATGCCCGGCAGCAGTGCCCCATAAGGCGTATAAACCCTTACTCGGTAGCCCCGCCGCGAAAGGCTACGCTGAAGGGCGTCGCCCATGCCGTAAAGCGACTGGAGCTCGAAGCTGCCCGGTGGCAGGCCTGCGCCTTCGGCTGCGGCAATGGCATGCGAAAGCGATCGGGCGTTGTGGCTGGCAAAGGCCGGTTTGAGATGCCTGTAGTTTTCAATCAGATAAAGCGAAAGCCGTTCATAGTTGGCATCTGACTGCCATTTTTCTGTCCAGACTGGCACCGGCCAACCGGCCGACCGGGCCATCGTCACTTCATAATCCCAATAGGCCCCTTTAACCAGCCGCACCGTGACCGGTGTGCCGCGGGCCCGGGCCCAGTCTCGCATCTCTTCCAGATCTTCATCAGCGTCAATCAGATATGCCTGACTGACAAACCCGAAATGTGGCCAGGCCCGATAGGCCGGTTCCATAAGAATCTGGCGGATGATTCGCAGCGTAATCGCCTTGTAGGCAAACTGCTCCATATCAAAATGCACGAAAGCGCCCAGCCTGAGGGCTTCGTCAAGAATCGGCCGCAGCCGCTCGGCCACACGGCTGATCGTGCCCGGCTCATCCAGCGGATCAAAATGGGCCGTCAGGCTTGAAAGCTTGATCGAGAGGTTCATCCGAGGGATCGGCCCTGTGTCGTCGCGGTCAATCACGGGCCGCTCTTTCTCGAGCCGAAGGTGGCCGGAAAGATCGCGAATCAGGCCGATGCAGGTGTCGCGATAGTTGTCGGCTTCAGCCTCGGTAATCACCGCCTCGCCCAGCAAATCCGCTGTAAAAGCGAGATTGCGTTGCCTTAGCTGCTTGATCGACTTCCATGCCACAGCCGGGTTATCGCCCGCGATAAACTGGGAAGCCATTAACCGCGTTGACCAACGCCCGAAGCGTGCCCCCATTGCCGCGGCTGAGCTATCCGCCGGTAAAGCCTGCATGGCTTTTTGGATTGGCCGGGGCAGGCCATCGCCGGCTTCTCGCAAATAGGCGTAAAGATGACCGGCAATATCAGCCGGCTGGTGGAGCGTCGGCAGCACATCCACCCAGCGAAAAAGCTGGGCTTTGACCGCCGCGCTGGAGAGTACCAATTCGGAAAACCGCTGCGGCCAGGCTTTGGGGTTATACCAGGCGTTGTGGCTTCGCAGAGAGCGAATCAAATCCGCACCAAAAGACTCAATCCTTTTTTGACGGTCGCCGCCAATTGTATTTATCGGGCTTCCGCTCATATTCAAGTCCTTGACGATCACCTCTCTTAATACCACCCAGACATTACACCGCTACCCCAACGGATCACGGCCGATACTGATATTACGATGTAATTTGACAAAAGGTTGCAAGATTCCGAGCGATGATACGGCGTTCATCCAGAACACCGGAATTGGCACTGATTCACCAAGAGTTTTTTAACGAAATGGTTGTGAATCAAAAAGGAGTCAGTCTTAGTCAAAGTTTGCACTTCAGTTTAGCCGGTTTTTGTGATTCAGCAGCCACAATTAAACTCCGTTCATTCAGAAAACCGGATATCTCTTTCTCTTTGCTGCTTTTTGGCCGCAATTCCACGATAGCAGGCTAACCCTAAGCGCTAGTTTTGAAGTTGCGCTTTTGTATCGTCGATTGGCTGAAATCCCAGGATTCGATAGGATTTATAAATGGCCGGAGGCCATAACTATTCATAGACAGCTC
>JBILGL010000555.1:0-3243 GCA_044351075.1 Isosphaeraceae bacterium
TTGAATTGGCCCTGAGCGTCGCTCGTTGACCACAGCCCGGGCCAATCGGCGGCTGTGTCGCTCTTCGCCATAGTGGTAGAAAATGTCGGCCAGCTCGGTTTCAGTCCACTCGTTTACGATTTCAGCCGCGGTGGGCCGATCGCCCGAGGTGTCAAAACGCATATCCAGCGGGCCATCGTGCTGGAAGCTGAAGCCGCGATCCGTCCACGCCAGTTGATCGCTCGATAGCCCAAGATCAACGAGCAGGCCATTTACGCTCTTGAGCCCAAGCTCCTGACAGACACTCCCGGCATCAGCATAAGAGCTCTGCCTGAAGATAATTGAGGCGTCTTCATGTCGGGCCCTGTTTCGAGCCAGATCAAGCATCTGCATATCGCGGTCCAGGCCAATCACTCGGCCAGTCGGGCCCAGCCGCCGGGCGATCAGAATTGAATGACCGCCTGCGCCACAGGTGCCATCGATGATCGTCTGGCCTGGCTCAAGGGCCAGCCACTCGATCACCTCATCAGGCATGACGCTGATGTGCGTGTGTTGGCTTTCGGAATTGGGTTCGCCGCTGGGCTCCAGAGTCGCCTCCATGCGTTTTTTTATCTCTGGTGATTCGTCATGACAAATCGGCAACGAGTCAGACCCGAATCCTTTCGGATCTTTATTGAAACAGACACTGACTGATCTCGAAATTGTGATTCAGACAGCTTATGCGGCCGATTTTCAACCAATCGTAAAACAATCAGTAAATTGGTCAAGATTGATTCATCTAATAAACACTGCTGATAACCAACCTTTGAAAAATGACCTTTGCGCTTTTTGAAAGTTGTGATAGAGATTTCATTTCAGGAAAATCTACCGGCAGCCCACTGCCCGCATTTTTGATTGGCAAGTCTGCTCCCATGGAGGGGAACAGCCCATGCGATACGGCAATACAAAAGAATCTCGTCGCCAGGCATCGCGGCCGATATTACTGCATTTCCGAGAGTTCTTTACCGGGCTTTTGCTGCTTTGCTGCAGTCTTGGCGCCGCATACTCGCAAGATGAGCCGGCTGAATTGCCCCCGCCTGACCTACCGCCTGCCATTGAAGCTGGCGTTCGGCCCGCCGAACCACTGGCTCCACCACCCGAGCCTGCATCAGCCACGGCACAACCACTTGCCCCCCTGCCCGACAATTCCCTCGCTCCCTTAGCGCCTGCCAAACCAGCCGGAAAAGCAGGCCCGGACGCGAAGAAAAGTCAGGACAAATCGGATCCAGACGCTGATCTTCAGGCCATCCGGCCCAAAAGTGCGAGAAGCACTGCCGACTTAGACACTTCGACCGACGAGCCGCCAGCCGTAAAAAAACCGGTCGCCATTCGCAAAATTCAGGAGAATCGTGCAGACGACGCCCCACCCTCGGCCACAGCCGCAAAAGCCCCGCGAGACGAAGCCGTTGTTCGCACGAAGGACGACCCGCCACCCATCAGCATCGGCACACCCGACTCTGGCAGCTCCTCTGCACCACCGCCCATCGGATCGGGCTCTATAGGTAGCTCGACTTCCGGCGGATCAGGATCTGGTTCAAGCGGGTCTGGCTCATCACCGGAATCGGCTGAACTTTCCCAGTATCGCCCTGGCGTTCAGGGGGTCGGCATCTATGTTGAGGCGATTTCGCCCCCATCAGCCAACCTTCAGCAGGAAACCACATTTCGGGTGATCGTCAAAAATGCCATGAAAACGCAGGCTTATGGCGTCGTCGTAAAAGACATCCTGCCGGATACGCTGGAGTATGTTAAAAGCCAGCCGGAAGCGAAGCGAGACGGAAATACACTCGTCTGGGAACTTGGCGAAATGCCGATCGGCTCCGATAAAACCCTGACGATCATCGCCAAACCGATTCGTGTTGGCACCATCGAACATACTGCGACTGTATCATGCCAGACCGGCACGCGGTCGCGACTGGTGGTTCAGGAGCCGAAAATTCGCGTTGAGCAGACACTTGTGCCTGCCAAGCCGCTCAAGGGGCAGCCAGTTCAGTTGAGAGTGGCCGTCTCAAACCCCGGCACAGGCGTAGCACGCAATGTGGCCGTGGTGGTAAAAGTCTCGCAGGGCCTTCAGGACGGTCAGGGCTCGCGTGTCTTTGATCAGGAAATCCGCCGCCTGGGCCCCGGCGAACGCATGGAACTTCAGCCCCTGACTCTTTCAACCGTAAGCGGCGGTAATCAGACAAGTGAAGTATCGGCCACCAGCCCGGATGTGGCCACCCAGCAAGCCGATAGTAAGGCCTCGCAGCAGATTGAAGTGCTTGAGCCGAAGCTCAAGGTAACAATGACAGGCCCGTCTCAAAAATACACCAACACCGAAGATATTTACGAAATAAATGTCGAAAATCCCGGCACCGCCCCGGCCCGTAATCTCCAGGTCTCCGTCTTTGTGCCCGACGCCCGCGGCGTGCTCAAGGCAAGCCGCATTTCGGGCAGCGAAGCCGATGTGGAATATGCCTCGCGCCGGCTCAAATGGCCAACTATCGACCGTATTAATCCAGGCGAATCAAAAGTCCTGAGATTTGAATATAAAGTCGGCGCCATGGGTACGTATCCATTCACGGCTGATATCAGAGGTGAAAGCGGCCTGGCCGATAAGCAGTCGGTCACGACACTTGTCACCGGCGTGGCCGATGTTGATTTTCAGATCAGCGAAAAGTCGCGGATTATCGACGTTGGCGACACAACCGACTACGTCATCAATATTCGCAACAATGGCACAAAGGACGCCGAAAACCTGCTGATCTCGGCTGAGCTTTCCGAAAATCTCAAGGCCATTGAAACAGACGGCCATGAGGGCAATGTGCAGTTTGACCCCAAAGACCCGCGTCAAACAACTTTTCCCAAGATCGATCACCTACCCGCCGGCCAGGAAATGACTCTTGTCATTCGCGTAGAGGCTGTCAAGCCAGGCCTTTCTCGCATGAGGGTCTTCCTGCATCACGAAGATCTGGGCGAGGAGCGGCTGGAAAAGCAGATCGTTACGCCCCGCGTCACCGACAAAACACAGATCACCTCAAATAACGCCAAAAAACCGGGCTGATCCAAATGTCATTACATCAATTCCAATTCCTGAAATTGAGAATCGACGATCCCCATGCCTCTTCTACGCTTCGCCTGAACTGGCGGCTGCTGGCGGCATTCGGGTTTGTCGTGATCAGCATATCAACCGGCATTGGCTTTGGCGTGAATCACTTGTCGCGGGAAATGATCTGGGATCGTTTTGAC
>JBILGL010000556.1:0-3240 GCA_044351075.1 Isosphaeraceae bacterium
TACGGCAAGCATAGCCCGCGAGAAAGCCGGAATTCTCAAGCGTGATGGCCTGGCCGTCAGTGGCGTGACGGATGCACCCGCCGCAATTGAAATTGAAAAAATAGCCGCCGCCAGGAAATGCAAGTTGTATCGCGTCAAGAGCGACTACCAATTTCATATGAATGCGCCTTTGATTTCAACGAATCAGCCGGCGGCTCATCGATTTCAATTGAAAACCTGGGCGAAAGATTGGGGAGAAATCGAGTCGCCGCTGCTGGGCCCGCATCAGGTGGAAAATGCCGCATTGGCCCTGGCAGTGCTTGATGCAGCCGCTGAAAAAGGTATGAAAATCGAGCGAGAGAAAGTTGTGCAAGCATGGCAGGGCATGCAAATGCCGGCCAGGGTTGAAATTCTTGGTAATAAACCCATGCTTGTGGTGGACGGTGCCCATAATGCCGCTTCAGCACAGGCCCTTGCTGAAACAATTCAATCCAATTTCCCACCCGTCAAAGGACCGCGATTGCTCTTATTCGGCACAACGCGTGAGAAAGATCTGGAAGGTCAGATTCGGCACCTTTTGCCGCTTTTTGACCGGATCATTTTAACTCAATATCAGAAAAACCCTCGCGCCCGCTCAATGGAAGAGACCCGCGACGCGTTTGAAAACGCCGGCGGCAAGGTATCTGCCATGATATTCCAGCCCACCGAAGCACTTGAAAATGCAATTGCAATGGCTGGCCCTGATGGCATGGTCGTCGTAACCGGCAGCCTCTTTCTGGCCGCTGAAATCAGGGCGGCCATTCTCGGAATTGAAGAAAACCGGATGGAGACTCTGGCAAAATGAAACCGGAAAAAATCTTTCAACTTGGCTCTGTTCTGGCCAGTCTGTCGATTGTCGCAGGTGCTTTCGGAGCCCATGCCCTGAAAGATAAAGTCACGCCTGAACAACTCGTAACATTTGAAATCGGCGTTCGATACCAGATGTATCATGCCCTCGGCCTGCTGGCCATCGCAGCCTGGTTCGGGCATTCAGGAAAAATCGCCCCTCGTGTGGCCCTGCTCTGCCTGCTGATCGGCACCTGCATTTTCAGCGGTACGCTTTACGGAATTGTCGCAGGCGGGCCCAAATGGCTGGGTGCCATCACTCCCATCGGCGGCACCCTTCAGATCATCGGCTGGATGATTCTTGCATTTCAATCAAATCCAGCCGACTGATTGACCCATTTCAATTGCCGGGCGGGTTTAATTCCAGATCATCTCCGTATTGATCCTGCATGATTTCCAGCTGTCGAAACAGCTCTTTCCATTTGTCAAACTCATCCGGATCATCAAAGAGATTTTTCATTTCATTCGGATCCATTTTACGGTTAAAGAGCTGCGTTTTTCTGACCTTGGGGTAATAAATAAGCTTGTCGTGTGGGGTCACGATAGCTCGCTGAACATCCCGATAGGCCAGCATCAGCATCTCCCTGTGCTTAGTTGATTTACCGTCAATCACAGCCTTGAATGAGCGACCATCAATCTTCTCTGATGGTTTTTCACCCACAAGATCAACGACTGTCGGATAAATATCGAACAAATGTACCAGCGCATCAGAATTTCCATTCCTGATTCCCGGCCCTGCCAAAATCAGGGGTGATTTCATGCTGTGGTCATAAAGGTTTTGTTTGCCCAGAAGGCCATGGCTCCCAAGAGCGATGCCCTGATCGGCTGAAAAAACGATAATTGTATTTTCGAAAAGGCCCGATGATTTCAATTGTTCCAGAATTCGACCGATGTGGTAGTCCATACCGAGCTGGGTGGCATAATATTCATGCCACTGTTTTTTCATAATGTCCACCGGCCTTGGATGAGGAGCCAGCATTTCATCCCTGACTTTCAATTCACCATTGTCAAATGGATGTTCTGGCAGAAAATTGGCGGGCAATTGAATTCTCGATGAATCAATCTGGTCAAGATATTTCTGGGCCGCCACTCTGGGGTCATGCGGATTTCCAAAGGCGAGATACATGAAAAACGGCTTGTCGGAATTTCGATCCCTGAGAAATGCAATGGCTTCATCTGCAATTTCTTTGCCAGGCTCGCCTGATTTTCGCTCGACATCGTCGTTTTTCAGATATTTGTTATGGTCGAATCTGGCCTGAATCAGCGGGGCCGTATTGCCCCTTTTGCCATGATGATACGTCTCATAGCCGGCGGCTTTCATACTGAGCGGAAAATTCGGCCCATCGCCGGGTGAAATCATCCCTTTAGGGCGATTGCCCTCCTTGAAATCCTTCCAGCGAAAATAGGCATTGCCCGAGAGCATCATATTGCGAGACGGTGTGCAGACGGCCCCAGAATTGCCGCCCATGCAATAGGCATTTGTAAATGATATTCCGCGGTTCACAAGCGAATCAATATTCGGCGTTTTTGCCACTTTATCGCCCAATGCGGCAATGGTGTCCGCACGCATGTCATCGGCAAATAAAAAGAGCACATTAGGCTTCTTTTCAGCCGATTCTGCCGCCATCGGCAAAAATGCAATCATTAATGCAACACAGAAAGACTGAATCAGTTTCTTTTTATTCATGATATTTCCGGCATGGCTGATTTGTTGGAATTCAACATCCCTTGTTCTCGCATGTCAGGTCACTCATGTCAATAATCCTGTAAGCTCAACTTTCTAGCCCGCCCACGAAAATAATTATCGATTTTTTATTGATAAATGACCGAATTGTTGATACTAAATATTGTTAAGCATCGCGAAACCTGTAAAAAATGCTCTCCTCCTGCTCTCGTCAGGCTATTCTGACTTGCAGTAAATCTGCTTGCCGACCATTCAACCCCACAACCATCCGGAGAATTGCTCATGACCTCGCCCAATCCTCACGATCGCCGAGATTTTCTCAAGAATTCTGCTGCTCTGTCGGCGGCTCTTGCCGGCCTTACCGCCGAGGGTGCTCGACTGAAGGCCGCCGACGATGCGGCTCCTGCTGATAACAGCTCAAAGAAAGTCGGTGCCAACGATGTTCTGCGTGTCGCCGTGGTCGGCGTGCGTGGCCGTGGTATGGATCACGTTGGCGGCTTTCTGCGTCAGAACGATTGCAAGATCGTGGCGATTTGCGACACTGATTTGAGCGTCACCGGTAAGGCGAAAAAAGCGATATCGGAAAAGAACGGCAGCGACCCGACGGTCTATCAGGATGTGCGCAAGCTGCTGGAAAATAAGGATATTGACATCGTTTCCTTCGCCACGCCGAATCACTGGCACGCACTTGG
>JBILGL010000557.1:0-3237 GCA_044351075.1 Isosphaeraceae bacterium
CTTCAATGAGCGCAACCGAGGGAATTATTCCGAGCAATCTGTCTGATTTCTTATCACTCGCTAGCGCTTCGAGTTAGCCTTGTTTTTAGTAATGTGGACTGGAAAAATTCCCAAAGGTCATGTCAACTCCAGTTTTCTCTCTGAATTGAGTTTAAAACCTTGTTGGCAAGGCTCCCCGATTTTTCAGAGAAATCTTGCAGGTGGCGTCGCCGATGAGTCATGATAGAACCAAACAACAGCTATTCCATAAAACTCACACCGCCTGTTGCCCAAAAAAGGTCTTGCGAAATGCCCGCCAAAAGCCCTTCCGCCAGAGCCGTTGCAATCCTCGCCGCCTCTCTTTTTACCGTCCTGAGTCTGGCGGCCGATCAGTGGTCGAGCCTGACAATTCACTCAGGCTGGAAGCAGCATTCAATGCGTCGGCCCAAGCCGCCAGTGGTTACGCCAGCTGAAAGCCCCGGAGCACCGCCTTCGGATGCCATTGTGCTATTTGACGGTAAGTCGCTTGACGAATTCACGACCGACAACGGCCGCCCAGCACGCTGGACGATCGCCGACGGCTACATGGAAGTCAAGCCTGGCAATGGCAAGATTGTTTCGAAGCGGAAATTTGGCGATGTTCAGCTTCATGTGGAATGGGCATCGCCCAACCCGGCGATAGGCGTGGGGCAGGATCGCGGCAACAGCGGCATCTTCTTCATGGGCGAATACGAAATTCAGGTGCTTGATAGTTACAAGGCCGACACTTATGCCGATGGTCAGGCTGGGGCCATTTACGGCGAATATCCGCCGCTGGCCAATGCCACACGAGCTCCTGGGCAATGGCAGACTTACGATATCGCTTTTCGCCGTCCCCGATTTTCTGCCGAAGGCCAACTGATCGAACCGGCCAGAGCCACCGTCTTTCTCAATGGCGTGCTGGTGCAGAATAATGAGATTATTTACGGGCCGACATCGTGGCTTCATTTTGACAGTTACCTGAAAGGCCCTGATCAAGGACCGATCGAGCTTCAGGATCATGGCCACAAGGTTCGTTTTCGGAATCTCTGGGTGCGTGAATTGGCGGAACGCCCTCTGCCCGATGCCGAAGAGCTAAAACCAATCGCAACAGTAAAACTTGAGAAGAGTTATATTGATTCACTCGCCGGCGAATACAAGCTGAGCGATCGGCCGAATGCCCTGCCACTGGAAGTAAAATCAGGCGGTGATCATCTGCTGATCCGCTTCCCCAATCGGCGAACGATCCTGAAACTTGTTCCCATCGGCCCAACGACTTTCCAGTTCACCGAAACCGATGCCAGGTTTATCTTTAGCAGCGATGGTCGGGAAATTTCGTTCGAAATCGGCGGCGAATCCCGCAAGATTCCGAAAATCATCAAATAAGTTCTGATCAAATAATAACTTGTGGCAAAAAAACCTATTCATTAAAATGCATGCATGAATGCATTGACTGGGTTTTCTGGTCTGGTATGATTGAATGAGTTGACGAATGTCTCTCGCTATGGTCGAATAGATAATAGTGAGAATCCCGCTCAATTTATTGAGTGAATTGAACGCCAGCAGCTTGGGGAGACCGGTGCGATGAGTCGAAAACGGCGCCAGAATCAGCGGATGTTTATTGGCCAGGTGGAAGCCTGTGAAACCCGGGCCCTGATGAGTGTCGGCCTCTCTCGAAACGGTGTTCTGAACATCCGTGGCACCACACAGAACGACAGCATCGAGATTGTGCGTTCAGCGACCGACTCTAATCAGCTGCAAGTCATTGAAAATGGAAAAGTTGCGTTCAAGACCGACCTGAAACGGGTGAAATCCATCAGGGCTCTTGCGCTGGCCGGCGACGATACGTTTCATGTGAATGAAGGCAATGGAAAAATTGCCGTCAACATCAACTTTCTGGGTCAGCAGGGTAACGACACATTCAAGGGTGGCTCGGCCCGCAACTTTTTCGACGGCGGCACTGGCCAGAATGTGATTCATACCATCTCGGCCGCCGACCGCTGGCTCAATTCACACACATCCGACGATGTGGTGAAATTGTCAAATTCAACAGACCTTCGTAATTTCCTGACCAAAGCCGTTCGAGGTCGTGGCTGGGTTGGCAATCGTATCCGGGGCGAGGTGTCGATCGTAGGCACACCGGTGGCCATGCCGTTGGCTTCGCCGGGTGCCAAGGTTGGTGGCGATGTCTCGTCGATCTCCGGCGGAGGCTTTTCGCAGACCAATACGCAGGTGGCCGGAATTGATGAAGCCGACATTATTGAAAACAACGGCGAGAGCCTCTTCATTCTCTCTCGCGGCGAATTGCTGATTGTCGATGCACGCGACGCCGACGCCATGACTGTCAAGTCTCGCACCAAAATCGATGGCTCAGCTATTGCCGAATACCTTGATGGCAACAGGCTTACCGTCATTTCCAGCGTCTGGGGCGATACTCAGCCGGGCGATGGCCGCCTCTTGCCCATGCTGCGCATTCGCACCGGTGGCCAGGTGCAGGTCACCGTTTTTGACGTCACAAACACAGCTTCGCCAACGGTCATCTCAAAGACGCAGGTCGATGGCTGGTACAGCGATTCTCGAATGGTTGATGGCAAACTCGCCCTGATCGTGCAGAACGACCTCCTTGCCGGCTATTGGGGCGGCTATGGTGGCGGAATCAATATGATTGCAAGGCCTGGCCTGGCAAAAATCGCAGCTCCATCCGTGAGCAATTCCGCCCTTGAGCAATTGCTTCGTAAAACCTCAATTGACAAAATTTTACCTTCCTGGACAACGACCCTTGTCGGCCCGGCTGGCAAGTCATCGAGCACAGGCCTGATCAGCCAGCCTGATTCGATCTATTGCCCGGTGACGGGCATGGAAGCAAATTTGATGTCGGTCGTGCTGATTAACACTCGTGCCGAATCGCCGGGCGTTGTTGGTGCGACTTCGATCATGGGTGGTTACTCAAGCTCGATCTTTATGAACAGTAAAGATCTGTATGTCTTCAGCCCGCGCTGGGATAACCTTTCGGGCAATCGCACGGGCGTGCAGCGATTTGACATTACCGGCACTCAGCCAAAGCTGCTTGCCACCGGCTCGTTTAATGGCCATCTGGTCAACCAGTTTGCTGCGGATGCAAGCGGCGAATATCTTCGCGTGGCATCAACGGAGTGGACGCCCGATGGCACGACCAATTCAGTTTACGTCCTGACGACCCGTGGCGATTCGCTTGACACGGTTGGTTCGATCACCGGCATT
>JBILGL010000558.1:0-3232 GCA_044351075.1 Isosphaeraceae bacterium
CAAGTCGTTTAAGGAATGGGTCCTGTCGCAGGATGATTACGACCTCAGCCGCTTCTGGTTCACAGGGCTTCTACACCCGACAGAGCTGGCCACCCTCTTTAATATCAGCGATCTGCATGTCTATCTCACGGTGCCATTTGTGCTGAGCTGGTCGCTGGTTAACGCCATGGCCTGCGGGGCGACAATTCTCGCCTCTGACACAGCTCCGGTGCTTGAAATGATCAGCCCCGGCGAAACCGGCCTGACTAACGACTTTTTTGACGTCGAGGGCATGGCCGAAAAAATGAATGCCGTCCTCAATAAGCCCGACGAATACCTCCATCTGGGGCATAATGCAAGTCGCCTGGTACAAGAAAATTACAGTCTTGATTACTGCCTGCCGCAGCTGCGTGATTTTTATGCAGAAGTGGCCACGAGGCAGGCCAGCCAAATCTCCGAATAACGGATTACCAGTCAGGAAAATCTCTCGATGCTCGAACTGCTCAGCCAACCGGAAACCTACGTCAGCCTGGCCACACTCACGCTGCTGGAAGTCGTGCTTGGCATCGACAATATCCTCCTGATCTCGATTCTCTCCAGCCGCCTGCCGATCGAAAAACGCGATACAGCACGCAGGATCGGCCTTTCTGTGGCACTCATCTCCCGGCTCGTCCTTTTGTCAATGGTTTCCTATATCGCCGGCCTGACCGAGCCCCTGACGGAAGTCGGTGAATGGGAAGTCACGGGCGAATCGCTGCTGCTTCTGGTCGGCGGTCTCTTTCTGATCTGGAAAGCCACCACAGAGATTCATGAGAAAATTGACATGGGGGCCGAGCACGAGCACGAACCAACAAAAACAAAAACAACGACACTTGCCAAAGTCGTCTGGCAGATCATGCTGCTGGATGTAATCTTTTCTCTTGATTCGGTTGTTACAGCTGTCGGCATGGCCCGGGCCATCCCCATCATGGTCGCCGCCAACATTATTGCCCTGGCGGTGATGCTGCTGGCCTCAAAAGGCATCTCCGAATTTGTCGAAAAATATCCGTCCGTCAAAATTCTGGCACTCTCGTTTCTGCTCACCGTTGGCTGCGTACTTGTCGCCGAAGCCTTCGAATTTCATATCCCCAAGGGCTATATCTACTTCGCCATGGGATTCAGCCTCGTTGTCGAGCTCCTGAATATCAAAATTGACCAGGTGGCTCGGGAACGCACGATGGCCCAAAAAACCGATCAAATCGATCCAATGTCGTCAATTTAAAGATGACGGAGAGTTTATTTCGATTTCGAAAACTTTTATACTTAAGGTTGATCGAATCCTGCGAAGAAATGCCTCGGACTGAGACTCTCCAGCCATGCAGCCCGACGAAAAAAACAACCGCCTCAATGGTGTCATTAACGGCAAGCACCTGAATGGCATGCAAGCTAATGGCATTGGTTTAAAGCCGAATGCCCCCTTTTTGACCACTTCTGCCCAACCTGCCTCCGCGCTGCCGGAAGAGCCTTTGGAAACAAAGCCGCGGATGGAATGGGTCGAATCGCTCGGCCTTTTTGTACTTTTTGATCACAGGGTTTTACAGCGGCAAAATAAAGATTTCTGTATGCGCATGGTTGATTGCCTGGCCCGGACACGAAAGGCCCGGCTCACCCATGTTGACCTCGACCGGCATGAACTTGTCGTCCAGTTTACTGACCCCAACACCAGCCGGGCCACGGCGGCCGCCATTCTGGGCGAAGCCATTCGCCTGGCTTCAATGCCCGTCAAAAGAAACCCGACCCACGGCGAAAATGCGAAATGGAGCGGCTTTACCGCTTTCGCTGCCGAGTCAGGCCCAATCACTCACTGGTTTTCGAGCGAAGTATCCAAAACCAAAATGTGGCTTTATGGCTCACTTCTGAAAGACTCTGAAACTTCCGCCGCCGAGTTAAAAAACCTCATCCCTAGCCTGAAACGAGCCCGCCGCCGCTGGTTTGGCAAGGGCGTGACAATCTCTTACAACGCCAGTACAACACGCCCTCTTGATCTGGTCGCCTCGATCGACACCATCTGCCGCCTCGAAGCCACCCATATCCTGCCCGAAAATGACGAAAACCCCCTTGCTTCGATCTCGGTTCCGCGTCGCATCTGGCACATCGGCATGGCCGGTTTTTCAATCGCCGGCGCCGTTGTCGGCCTGATCGTGCCCGGCATTCCCACCGTCCCGTTCGTCCTTCTGGCCAGCTATCATCTGGCCAAAGGCTCCGCACGCATGAACCGGCTCTTCCTCGCCATGCCCCTCTTCGGCTCGCTCGCCCGCGACTGGTCCGACGGCCGTTATATCCGCACACGAAATAAAATTCTGCTGATCGTCATCACGCTCGGCATTCTCGGCATCACCTTTATCTTTGTGCAGCTCACTGCCTGGCTGGTCTTTGTCATGGGCGTGATTTTCGCCATCACATCCATTTCAATTCTTGCCACGCCCGGCTATCCGCAGACAGGCACCGTGCCCAAAGTCGGCATGAGCCGCGGCCTCAAGGCTCTGCCCGGTATGGTCTGATTCGGCAATCAGGCGATCAATTGCATCAAGTAAAAAGCCCGGCCAGCCGTTTCATCACGCCATCAAATAAATCAGCGGCCTTCTCAAAATCAACCTGCATGGGCCGAACCGTTGCCGGGCTTTCCACTCTCGGCGACTTCTTCGCCTTCAACGATAGCGGAATCTGCCCGCTCGGGCCTTCCGATAGCCGCGTTTCCGTCTCAGGCCGATAGAGCCAGTCCACCAGCTTTGAAGCAGCCGCCGCATTCGGCCCACCTTTGACAATTGCCAGCGTATTTGGAATAAAAAGCGTGCCAAGGCCATTATCACTCACATCAGGATAAATAATCTCGACATTGTGCCCCTGCTGCTTCATCACCAAAGCATCGTCCGTATCCGTCAGCCCAATCGCCACCTTGCCTGCCGCCACAGCCTCAGCCACCGGCTTGTTTCCGGCCATCACCTGCACACCATTGCGATGCAGGGCCGCAAAAAAATCGTCGGCAGCTTTCTCGCCAAGCGCGGCATAAAGGCAGGCGCAGTGCGTCGCGGTCGTCCCGAAAAAAGGCTTGGCCATGGCCACCTGGCCACGCCACTGGGCCCCAGTCAGATCATTAATCGACTTCGGCCGAGGCTTTTTTCCAATCGCTTCTGGATTCACAATCAGCACCCGTGCCCGCGCAGCAAAACCATACCAGTATTGATTTTTATCCTGAAATCCAGGCGGAAAATCA
>JBILGL010000086.1:0-10841 GCA_044351075.1 Isosphaeraceae bacterium
GTAAGAACGTTCTCCAGCATATCACGACCGGCCAGTCCCGTCAGCAGTGACGCCGGAATGCCTGACTCGCCCCAGCATGCGCCGGCGATTTGCCCACAGATTGCACCTGTTGTGTCGGCATCATCCCCGAGATTGACTGCCCGCAGCACCGCCTCTTCAAACGATTGCGCCCCGGCGAAGGCCCAGAGAGACGCCTCAAGACTATGCACTACAAAGCCTGACCCGCGAATCTCAGGCGGACTTTTCCGCTGATAACTGCCACGGATCACTTCCGCAATCTGCGGATGGAGGTTGTGCTCGGATTCAACTTTTCGCCAGACTGGCCAGTCAGGGTCAAGCACCGCCTCTTTCGTTTCGCCGGCGGCCAAACCGGCCAGAATCAGCGATAACGCCACACAGGCCGACCGGCACATCGCGCTACCATGCGTCGGCAGGCTTGACTCAATAGCCAGTCGCAACAACTCTGACAGATTATTACTGGTGTAATGATGATGAAACGCAATCGGCACAGGTGCCAGCCGCATGATCGACCCATTGCCGCTGGAATAGTCGTCGGTCGGGCCTGATGTCGTGGCATCGCCCGTTTTTCGATAATTGGAAAGTGCTTCTCTGGTGGTAATACCGATGTCAAAGCACTCACCAGTGATCGAATAACGCCCGTTTTGCCACCATTCCACATAACGATTTGCCTGGTCAGCCAGATCCCAGCCATTTTCGGCGATGGAATCAGCCAATGCCAGAGCCATACTTGTGTCGTCCGTCCATTCACCGGCAGCCAGCCGATGCGGACCACCCGCTCGATAACCGGTCACAAGATCGAAGCTGCCGGGCCTTTTGAACTCGACAGCAGCGCCAAGGGCATCACCTATGGCCATGCCCAGAAACATGCCACGCTTACGGTCCAGAACTGGATCGTTCGTTGTCATTCACCACTCATTTTTCTGACGGTTACTATTTCCCGCTACCTGTTGCATTCGTCTTAGCAGCGTCAGCGGCTTTTGCCTGTTCTTTTAAGGTGGCGAGATAAGCCAGCAAGTCGGCAAAATCCTTGGGCTTGAGCCCTTCAGCCAAGCCATTCGGCATGATAGAGACATCACCCGTGCGCCGCTCTTCAATGTCGTCCAGTGGCACACGTACCCGCTTGGCTTCAGCGTCCTCAAGGTCAACACCACTTGTCGTATCGGCTTTGACTACGCCAGTAATGACGCGACCGTCTTTCGTGGCGACAATCACAGACTCATACCCGGAAGCAATCTTTGCCGATGGATAAAGAATGGATGTGGCAATCTCATCGCCCGTATATTTAGCGGCAATGCCAGTCAGGTCAGGGCCAACCGCCCCACCCTGCCCACCCACCGCATGACATTTGACACACGCCAGCCCATTGAGATCTGCAAAAAGCTTCTGCCCACGGACGGCATCGCCCATTTCTCCCGTCGCCTTTTTGCGGAAATCTTCCGGATCAAAAGCCCCCGGTGCAGGGCCTTTCAAAAATGCATATTCCGCCGGTGCCGAAACACCCACTGAAAATTGCCACGGGCCACCAATATTGCCACAGCGGATAATGACTCGATTTGAGCCCTTTTTCAGGTCAACTTCCACTGTATCAGCGTCAGGGTTAAAACCTCGCGCACTGGCGAATTCATAGACTTGTTTACCATTGACCCAAACAGTCAGCATGTCGTCAGAGCCTAAGGCAATGACGGCTTTTCGATCGGCATCGCTGTTCACTTCCGCCACGCCAAATGCAAAAAGGTCGTTTTCGCTTCCCAGGCGTTTGGCCAGATCGACCATGCCACGATCGGTATCAGCAACAT
This sequence comes from Isosphaeraceae bacterium, assembly GCA_044351075.1. Lineage (GTDB taxonomy): Bacteria > Planctomycetota > Planctomycetia > Isosphaerales > Isosphaeraceae > QWQI01. The sequence continues at coordinate 1,818 of JBILGL010000086.1, forward strand.
GCTCCTGCCACTTCAGTTCTACACCCTTGCGACCAACCATCGGACGCTTAAAATCAATTGTGGCCGATGGATCTATCGCTGCGTTATCGCCCTTACCAAACGGGCCAATGATATGCCATTTCTTGATCGGTATCGGACGATTATAAATTTTTCGAAGTTCTGTCAATGCGGTGCTTGGCAGCTCTTTGCGGCTGGCCAGTAATTCCAGCGTGGCAGCGGCCTCTTGGGAAATTTTCGCTAGTGCCGCCGAACTTGCCCGCCGTAGAGGCGGGCTCTTTTCCGTCAGGCCTGAGAGATAAAAACGGGTCGCACGAGCATCGGGCATTTCGGCCAGTGCCGTCATCGCTTCAAATCGAGTGGCGTTTTCGCCCGTCATTTTCATCAGGGCCGGTACGGATTCTCGATCACCAGCCTTGCCCAGTGCGGCAATCGAAGCCTTGACCACATCCATTGACTTATCACCCAGCGACTTTCGCAATGTGGCTACGGCCAATTTATCTTTCGGATAATTCGCCAGAAGGCCCACCACTGCCGATCGGACACCGCTGTTGCCGCTGTTAATCAACCCGGCAATCTCCGCGATCGATGGCTCAAGTGCAGCTTTGGAATCAACAGTAGAAAGTGCTGAAAGCCCAGCGACAATCGTCTTGGGCGATTCTCCCAGGGTGTTGGAATTCAAAGCCTTGACTATCGCATCAATTGCCGACTGATCACCAATCCGACCCAATGCAGCCAGTGCTGCCGGGCCGGCCTGAGAATCAGCGACTAATGTTGCGATGGCTGGAACAGAGGCTGTGTCCTTAAGCGCGGCCAGTGCCTCCATGACTTTCAAACGCATGGCCAGCGATTTTTCGATTTTCAAGCTGCTGCGCAGTACTTCCAGCGCCTTGGCGTCGCGCGTTTCCGCCACAGTTGAAATCGCTGCCAATTTTACGGCTGAATCGGAATCGCCCAATCGGCTGCGAAGTTGATCCAGCACAAAACTAGTGCCTGACCATTCCACTTCCCTTGCCGGAATTGTGCCACGCGTAGGGCGGGTACCCCACCATGAACCATCCCACGGCTTAGTTTTGCGGTGCAGTGTGGCCAGATAAGTGACCGCCATCGCCCGCTCATCCGCTGGTTTTTTCGCGTCAGACGCAAAAGCGGAAAGTGCCTGTGCCGCTTTGGAATCATACTGCTGTTCAAGCATGATGAGCGTACAACGACGAATATCCGGATTTGTTGACGCCAGACCTATTTTCGCCGCTTTCTCAAAATTGCCAATCCGCCGCAGGGCCACCCGGGCTGCAAAATCGATGTAAGGATCAGCACTGCCAAGATTTGCCACAAGCACTGGGATTGCTGATTCATCGCCCAACCGCCCCAGCGCGACGATTGCCTGCAATGCCACTTCGGGCGTAATTTCGTTCTTCACTGACTCAATCAGCGGATCAACGGCAATGGCCGCCTGCCGCAGGCCCATCGCCCGGGCAGCCTGGGCTCGAACATCAGCACTGGGAGCGTTTTTGAGTTGCTCGATAATCGGCATCGTCGAATCAGGACCGCCACCAGCTACGCCCTCAAGGGCCCAGATCAGATGCCGCTTGGCTAGATCAGTCGTTTTGTCGCTCGTCAGAGCCGCCTGAATGGCAGCAACGGTTTCTTTGTTATAACCTTTGCTGATAATGGCATTCTGGGCTCTCATGCGCTCGCCGAATGCTGGGTGAGAAAGCTGAAGAATTTGGTCGGCCAGCGAGTCTTTGTCTGTTTTGCGAGCAGGTTCCTGTTCTGAAATTTTGGGCGAAACAGCATAAATTCGTCCGAGTTTCTCCGTTTTGTTATTCCAGCCACCCATCGACCAGTCTGCAATATAAAGTGTTGAACCATCGGATGATAAAGCCAGGTCAATCGGTCGAAAGGAATCAACTTTCCCCGGCTTGGCCAGAACGACCAGTTCATCAAGGTCAAAAGAAGCCCCTTTTGGCTTGAACCGGATGCCGCGTACCTCACGCTTGCCCCACTCGGCCCAGAAGGCCATGTCCCGATATTTAGAAGGCCAGGCAGCTTCTTTGTAAACGACTCCACCGCAAGGCGACCCGCCGCCATATTCCGCGATTCTGTCGAGCATCCGATGGCGGAAGTTGTGGTAATCATAGGCATAGCCGTAATAGCCGCCGTCGATGTGGTGTGTGACGCGTGTCCACCAGCCGTCGCCATCGTCGGTGTTATCGTAGGTGAAAATATTGTCGCGGCTGTCCAGATTCGGTTCGAGGTGATTGCGTGTGCCGCTTGAAATCACTTCCAGCCCAGTGCCATCAGGGCGACAGCGAAGCGTGCCACCGCCTTTGATCTGGACTTTTTTGCCGTCCTCAGGCCGTGTTGCGCCAGGCACGCCTTTGTCGCCCGTACTAATGTAAAGCCAGCCGTCCATGCCGAATTGCAAGCCGCTCACGATATGGTCATTGAGAGACTTCGGACCCGGGCCAAGATCGGTAAACAAGTCTTTCCGCTGGTCGGCCCGGCCATCGCCATCGGTATCGCGAAACACGCTCAAATAAGGCATGTGCATCACGTAAAGCGAACCATCGCGCCAAGCCATGCCGAAGACTGCCCGCAGGTTATCTGCAAATGTCGTTGGCTTGTCGGGTGAAGGTTTGCCATCGGGCCCAGGGCCGAATCGAACAATTCGCCCGTGATCTGCCTCGTGTGGGCCGATCTGATCCATCGGGTCTTCCGCCACAAAAAGTGAACCATCCGGGCCTGTAGCAACCTGACAGGGAAACGTTGCCGCCGGAACTGCCGCAAATAGTCGGATTTCAAAGCCATCAGCCACTTCAGGCAAGTCGGCTCGCACCTGTGGCAGTAGAGGAAATGACAGGGCAACAAGGAACAGATTCAGCAAAGGACGCGAAATGCGTTTTACCATTTTCATGGGTGATACCTGTAAATGCGGCATTCCTGCCAGGATTGACGCCATCTGAAGGTTTTTCGAAGAGAGGAGTTGGGGCGATCAACTGGCACAGGATGGTATTCGGAATGCAACTATCATAGCAAAAAATTAAGTCTTGCTCAATCAAAAGGCTGACTTGAGACGGAAAATATACTCGAAGTTGAAAATCGACGATTCAATAAAATGCAATAAAACAAAGATATCCCGCCAAAGCACTTGCCGAATTAGCCAGGATGCTGAGATACAATCCTTTTTTGTAAGACACCTGAAATACTATCGCCAGCGGCCAGCTTTCCAGCAGAAAAACGAGCGATTCGACCTGAATAAAACTCAATTCGCCCGATTGATAAAGCCAATTTGCAGTGGGGTTTGTCAAAAGGTTGATCAAAAAAAGATCAAAATTTTGTCGCCGACTCATTTCCTTCTGCAAAACAATCCGTAACACAACTAATTCCACCAGCCATGTTGCCAAAACAAGTAACAGGCCGGTGGTGATTATTGCCATACGTATTTCAGAATATGTGAATCATTTTGATTGACGCAGACGAAGGCTGAGAATTCCAAATGCAATCAATGCCGAAACGCCTGCAAAAAGCCCCTGCCCCTGAGATGGTATCGCTGTGACACCCGCCCGTTTTTTCGGTTCGTCATGTCGCATCAGGCCCAATTGCAATTTGCCTTCCTGAATTTTCACGGAATAAATCGTCCAGAATTCATCTTTATCAGACTTGTCCACCGCACGAATCTGACTCACGAGCGACTCTGATTTCAATACACCTTCGGGTGGATTTTCCAGTGTTTTCAAATCAACCGATCCATCGGCTTTCAGTAAAGTGCGCGGCACCGCTACCAAAAACATTCCGCGGGCTCTCGCTATTGCTACTCGACTGATACCACTGACATGCACTTCGCCCGTTTTATTGAGCGTTTCCTGCTCCTTCATTCCAGACTCACCTACCGTATCATTAAGCGGCAAAAAAAAGAATTTATATTCTTTCTGAAAAGCGGAAAGATTTTCAAATTTCATTTTATGCGAAACGAATTTTGTGCCAGGGATCAAGATGTCGCTTCGACAAATACCAGAGCCAACGACCAGTAGCATCGCCGTAAAAATGAAATGATGTCGCAAAATTCGGCACATCTGTCATCACTCCCTTTAGAAATCACATCCGTTCAACCGTATCGATACCCAATAGCCCCAGCCCAAACTTCAGCACCCGCCCCGTCAGGGCACACAAGGCCAGCCGGCTTTGCCGCGTCGGCTCATCTTCGGCCCGCAGCACTGGGCATTCCGTATAAAAAGAGCTAAAGTCGTTGGCGAGCGTAAAGAGATAATCCGCCAGCGTATTCGGCTTCATCTCAACTGTGGCCTGCTCAAGCGTTTCAGGCAATCGCAAAAGCTGCATGCCCAGAGTTCTTTCCCGAATATTCGCCAGAACGACCGGTGGCGTACTTTCACGTAGATTAGATTCGCTTACGCCAGCTTTACGCAATATGCTCTGAATTCTCGCGTAAGCATATTGAAGATACGTTGCCGTATTGCCGTTCATTGCCATCATTTTTGGCAAATCGAATTTGTAGTCGCTCGACCGATTCTGCGACAAATCCGCATACTTCACAGCCCCAATACCGACGATCTCGGCCACTCTCGCACGCTCATCTTCGCCCAATTCAGGGCTGTTTTCATCGACCACGCCGCGGGCCACCTGCACCGCTTCATCCAGTATTCCTGCCAGACCGACAGCCTCGCCCTCCCTTGTTTTCAAAGGACGGCCCGACTGATCAAGTATCGTTCCAAAGGAGAGATGCCGAAAATCAACCTTGTCAAAACCCCACTTTCGAGCCGTCTCAAAAAGCTGAGTGAAGTGCTCACTCTGCCGGTGATCAACCACATAGAGAACTTGATCAGGTGCCCACCTGTTGACACGATAACGAATCGTGGCCAGGTCAGTTGTGGCATAAGTGTAAGCACCATCGCGTTTTCGAACGATCATTGGTGCCTTGGTGGCATCGCAGAAGCAAACGGTCGCCCCTTCGCTCGGTGTTGCCAGCCCTTGCGATTGGAGATCTGTCACCACTTCAGCCAGCATCGGGTCGTAAAAACTCTCGCCAAGCTGAACATCGAAGCTCACGCCCAGCCGGTCATAAATGACATCAAGGATCTTCAGGCAGTGCGGCATGAATTCATTCCACAGTGCCCTGTTTTCTGCATCGCCGGCATGTAATTTAGCCGTTTCTTTCCGCGCGGATTCTCTGACTTCACTGGCCGCAGTCGTTTCGGCCTGAATATCCACCCAGGAAGGGCCATCAGTGCCAGCAATCTTCAAGGCCACAGCCGCCGCTTCTTCTGGCTTGCCTTGTCGCAGCAGCCGATAGGCTTTTTCGTATTTTTCTTCATTGGCCTCAGCCGGCTTGATGCGGCCCTGAACCGCCTTATAGAGCCTGGCAAGCTCATTCACAGGGTCTGTTTCGTAAGCCGATCGATCAAGTAGATTCTTGTATCCCCAGAGAATCATGCCGAATTGGGCACCCCAGTCGCCCAAATGATTGTCACGAATGACCTTATGCCCAAGCGCAGTAAGCGTGCGGGCCAGCGATTCGCCAATAATCGTCGAACGGATGTGCCCCACATGCATTGGTTTAGCGACGTTCGGCGAAGAATAGTCGATCACCACTGTTTTCGGTCTGGAAGGAGTCTCCAGACCGAGCCTCTCATCTTTCAGGACTTCAACAAGAATTTGCTCAAGCCCAGCCTGTCGAAGACGGACGTTCAAAAAGCCTGGCCCGGCCAATTCAGGTGCATCGGCCAATGGCTCAAGATCGACTTTTGCCGCGACTTCCGCCGCAACTTCACGCGGATTTTTCTTCAGCGATTTAGCCAGCCCCATTGCCCCATTGGCCTGATAATCGCCAAATTTCGGGTCAGTGGCAGGGCGGACAGCATCGGCAAATGCCTGCCGCTGTGATGTGTCTTCAATCGTCCGTGCGAATCGTTCGCGAATAAATTCCAAAATGTTCATCGATCTGGGGAAATTCCATGATTTTGGGTCGTGTACCAGAAAAATTTGATTTCAGCAGTGTCACTTACTGCGGCAATTCCTGTTCTGGCTTGGTCCAATCCAGCCTTGGGGCATCACCCCAGACTTCATCAAGGCTATAAAAATCACGACCATCTGGCGAAAAGAGATGAATGACCACGTCGCCATAGTCAAGAAGCGTCCATCGGCCAGTTTCTGAAGTCTCTACACTCAACTTCTTTTCCTGACGTTTTTTCATTTCAGTTTCAATCTGACCGGCAATGCCCACGGCCTGACGACGGCTTGGCACAGTAGCGATCACGAAAAAATCGACTACGCTTGTCAGCTTTCGCATGTCAAGCAGAAGGATATTCTCTGCCTTGGCATTGGCGGCAAATTCAGCGCACATGCATGCCAGGCCAAACGCTTTGGTTAGCCTGGCAGGGTTGGTGCGGCCGACTGCCGAATGCACTGCCGGATCCTGAGCCGAACTAATCCCCTGAAGTCTCTTCGGCATCAGCCGACTCGCCTGTTTCAGGTCAGGTTTTTCTGTCTTCGATGAATCTGCCATCAGTCCAGGCTCTCAGCCTCCATTGCACACATCACGGGGCGCTTGAGCCCTGGGAAGTGAATTCAGGTTGTTTATTAAATTTATCTTACCAAATGATAACTACCCTATCACAGAGCAAAACATCAATCCCTACTAATTTCGCAATCTGCCCAGATAAAAATATTGGTATTTTTTTTCTGATCAGTGCGACCAGATCAATATTTCAAGGAATTAAGCAATCGACCGAATCAAATTTATTAACTGCTTTTGATAGTAACTCTGACCAGATATTCATTGATTCGGTTCAATTAAATCTATGGCGTGAAAGCAATCAGCCGTTTTTCAGGAAACTGCAGAAATTATGAAACCTGAACCCACAAAGCAGAACGAAAATACAGGCCAAAAGGAAATCAATCCAAAAACCAAATTAATACACACGGCTGAAGTGCTTGACCAAATCGACCTTCGTCGTGCTGTAAAAATGAGGACAGAATATGGCAAGGTTCGTTGGCTTGTCAGCTGGTATCCTCAGGAAGACGGCTTCTGGATTGCTCGTCTCAGTTGCGACCGTTACCCTGAAACTGTTGAGGGCATAGGGCAATCGCGTTGTTTGGCGATTGATTCAGCCACTCGATATCTACTGGATCAGCTCCATCGACTGGCGCAGGAAGACAAGCAATATCAGGAATCTCTCAAGTCATTTCAATAATTGATTTATCCGCGAGAAATTAAATATACCTCACTTAATTCAACTCACTTCAGGTTTATTCAATCATGCTAGCACCGCGTCGCTTTAATTTTGAATCCAGATCGGCAGAACTTATCAGCCGAATTCCAGCACAAATTCGCACACTTGTTGAACCAAAACTATCCGACTTTCAAGCCAGGCGCCATGATCTCATTCAGCTTGTGCGTGAGGGCGAAATGACCAGCAAAGCGGCCAATAATCGAGCTCAAGAGCTGGCCAAGTCATTTCAGGAAGAGCTTGTTCCTCAGATCACCGGGCTCGTGTCGGCCACCCCAAAACTCACTGAATCAATCAAAAAGGCTGAGAAAGAAAGAACCAGGCCAAAATCAGCCGAGCAATTGCAAAACGAGTCGATAGAACTTCTGAGAGCAAATCTGATTGAACTTCAGATCACAAATCGCAAAGCGGAATTTGAGTCCAGAACTTATGTCAGGAATGGCACAAACCAGACTCCTGCACCATCGATCGAAAAGCTCTTTGAGCATCTTGATTCAGCCATGAAAAACATGGATGACGCTGCAGCCGAATGGTCACGCCGACAGCTTGAACAGATGAGGCCCTATGTGGGTTCGCCTGAAGTTGCTGAACATATCGACATCGCCACCAGCAGACCCGGCCGACTTAATGATCGAATTATTGACAAATACCGAACACAGATCGCTGCGCTTTCAGAACAAAAGCCAGGTCTCGTTGAAGCCCTGCTCGATAAAGCGATTGAAATTGGCGATGCCAATGCCTGCGTGGCTGTTTATGAAAATGTACGTAACAATTCCTCGCAATTCTCGGAAAAAACAATTGAAACTGTCGGCCAGAAACTGGTTTCATTCCCAGCTTCTGCTTTTCAACAAGTTTCAAAAATCGATCAGCAAATCCGCGAAAATGAGATTCGTAATATCAATGCATTTCAGCAGGAAACAGAAGATTTTTTCCGTCAAGCCGCCAATCTTGGAAAAATTAAGCCGCTAACCGAAAGAGAAATTGAATTTCAACAGCATATGGATCAGGTCAAAACTGCCGGACCAGAAACACCCATCGGCCTGGTGCCGGGCAGTTCACCCAATCCAGTGCATTAAAAGTGAGATCCTGGGCCAATCGATTTTTCGTTTGTTATTTTATTAATCAAAATCGCACAACGCCGGTATTTTTGCCGGCGTTTTTTATTTGATTCGATCAAGACAGCAACTAAATTTTGGCGTTTTTTGAATTGCCAGATTCATGTGTTATATAGAGATAGGTATTTCTGTGCATCCTTGATCAAGCTGCGTTGACTCATGATCGACACCCAGTGCCGTGTGCTGATAGTTGACGACTCCCGTGTGCTTTGCCTCTCGGTCGAAGGCTTGCTGGGCAATGAACCTGGCATAGTCTGCCGCAGCTGCATGAAGGCGAAAGACGCCATGGAGGCCGCTATTGCCTTCGGCCCGACAGTAATTCTGCAAGACCTGATCATGCCCGATGTGGAAGATCTGGAAATGGTCAAATTATTTAAGAACGACCCAAGAACGCGGGAAATCCCGCTGGTAATGCTCTCTTCGAACGACGATCCGAAGGTAAAGTCAGACTCATTTGCAGAAGGCGCTAATGATTATATCGTGAAGCTGCCCGACAGGCTGGAACTTCTGGCGCGGGTGCGTTATCACTCACGTGCATATCGGGCGCTGGTTGAGCGTAATCGGGCTTATGAGCAAATTGCCGCCGATTTGAAACAGGCGGGGGAGTATGTCGCTGGGCAATTGCCGGATGAAATTAACCGGGGCAATGTGCTTGCTCGCTATCT
>JBILGL010000559.1:0-3228 GCA_044351075.1 Isosphaeraceae bacterium
ACCAGCTCGCGGATCGTCGTGCCCACGCCCGTGCCGATATTCAGCGGAATTTCCGTCTGCTGATACTTCTCGGCGGCCAGCACAATGGCATCGGCACAGTCTTCCACGTAAATAAATTCGCGAACTGGCTTGCCAGTGCCCCAGACTTCAATCTCAGGCTTATTTTCGAGGTCGGCTTCGACCCACTTGCGCACCAGAGCGGCGACGACGTGCGACCGCTCAGGGTTGTAGGAGTCGCCGGGGCCATAGAGATTTGTGAGAATCAGGTGGATGGAATCAAGGCCGAATTGACGCTTGTAGGCAGTGCCCTGCACAGCCAGCATCTTTTTGGTCAGGCCGTAATTCACGACGCTTGGGTGGCAGGGGCCGGCCCAGAGGTCGTCTTCCCTGAGGTCGCCTTCGAGAAAGCCGGGATAGCTGCATGCCGTGCCGATATTGACCACTCGCTTGACGTGTGTCAGGCGGGCGGCTTCCATCAGGCTGGCACCCATGACCAGATTACGATAGTAAAGGGAGCCGGGCTCTGAGACATTAATTCCGATGCCGCCGTAATAGGCAGCGGCATGAATGAGCACATCGGCCGGATGCTCAAGCAGACATCGCAGCGAGCCTTCCAGCGAAGTGAGGTTGTAGTCCTTCTGTCGGGGCACAAAAACTTCTGCGCCGCTGTTCGTCAGACGATTGACGATATGCTTGCCGAGAAATCCTGCGCCGCCGGTGACAGTCACGCGGCAGCCGGCCCAGTATGGATGACTCATGTCGAACAGTCTCGCTCTCGAGAGGGGTGATGACTCAAAGTGGGTAAAACAGTCAGGGAGATTACCGCTTCAACAGTTGCTTATATTTTGATTTTAGAATGGGTTTGGCAAGGCACAAACTTTTTTTGTTCGTGCCTTGCCCAAAATCGCTGACGAATTGCCGAATCAGACGTTCGCGAAGGGGTTCGAGAAGCTGATCAGCTGGCAGGCACGCACCAGTTCGGCGATGCCGGTGTCGAGGTCGATCGTGGTTTCGAAGCCCTTGCGGCGAATCTTTTCGTAGGAGACTTCGTAGTTGCGCTGATCGTCGTCCTTGCCCACTTCGGCGAAGTGGAGGTAGAAATCAACGTATTTCATGATCTTGCGGGCCACGTCTTCCTTGGTGAAGTTCATGGATTCGTGGCCGACGTTATAGACGTCGTCCTTGACGTTGTCCCAGTTTTCCAGGGCAAACATGAACGAGCGGGCCATGTCGCGCACATGGACAAATGTCCGCTTGAAGCCACCTTCATAAACGATCAGGTTACGATTCTTCACAGCCTGATAGGTGAAGTCGTTGGGCATGAGGTCCAGCCGCATGCGGTTGGAAACGCCGAAAGCCGTGGCAAAGCGATAGGCAACCGAGTTACCGGCATCCAGAATGGCTTCTTCGGCCTTCGCCTTGGTTTCACCGTAGAGGGTGATGGGGGCGCGAGGCGTGTCTTCATTACAGATGTAGTCAGGAATCGAGCCGTAGATGGAGCCGGTTGAGGCGAACAGAATCTTCTGGTCGCGGCTGCGGAGCTTGAGCAGGTTATTCGTGCCGTCCACATTGGTGGCGTTGGCAACCTGAGGCTCTTTCTTGCAGGCAGGGTAGCCGACGATGGCGGCCAGGTGAATTACGGCGTCCATACCTTCAAGGGCTTTGGAAAGGCCTTTTTCGTCGCAGACGTCGCCCTTCATCAGCTCAAAGTCGCGGCTCGACGTGCAGGGCAGCAGGCCCTGACCACCGAATTTCAGATTGTCGTAAACACGCACTTTATGGCCACGCTCAAGCAGCATGGGAACCATTGCGCTGCCAACATAGCCTGCACCGCCGGTAACAAGAATACGCATGTTGTTTATTCCATCCATGGTTGCAAGTCAGGCATGCCCAGCAAGGGGCCTGATGTTCCTCAAGAAGCTGATCAGAAAACTTCAGGGGACGAGTTTTTGGCTGGGCCCCGTCCTTGAAGCCTCGTTGCCTACACAAAGTTGTGTATCAGGAGAAGAAATGCCGCCAAACCATATTCCATGGCCAACAGCTTTTCAATGCCCATACTCTGGCGAGTTCCGGTTACGCTGTCAAGTCCGGTCAGGCAAAATTTTCCGAAGAAATTTGCAAGGCCTTATTTTAGTGAGTCTTAGGTCATGCAAAAGTCAGGGAATAGCGGCCGCGTATGGGCGTATTGAGCATGAGCCGGATATTGCCGGGCTGAATGGAATTGGCAAATTCGGCACTGCCGGTGTATCTGAGATTGACGACAAAGCCTCTCAGCGACGTATTTCTGGCATTGCCGGTGACATCCACCTTAATCTGCCGGCCCGAGACGCCGACGACGAGCCAGCCTGAGACCTGATTGGTGGCCACATCGCGATTAAACTGGCCGTAAACGGTGGAATAATTGCTGCTTTTGAAGAGATTAAAGGGCGGGCGGCCGGTATCGAGCTTGACGCTGCCGGGGCCGGTGTCGATCATTGCCCCGAATGAAGTTCCCTTGAGCCGCAGGGGTGCAAAAGCGGGCGGCCTTCGCACGGCGGCATGCAGGTTTGTGAGAGTCGTCGGCACGTCGCGAGACTCCATGTTTTCCATCTGCGGGCGATACTTACGCTGTCTCATCACTGGAATCCTTTCCTCACTGATCCAGACTTTGATCTCAATCCGGAACTGCCCTGTTGCAATCTGAACAGAAATTGGCAAAAGCGTCCAGAGCAGTTTCTTAAGTGCATAACATGCAATCATTTATATTATAAACAATGAAGCCGAAAGCCGGAATTGTTAATGATTCAGAAAATGCAGATCCAGAAATAAAGGGTTCATTCTTCTTTTAATTGATGTAAACACTTAATGATAATAGAGATAATTCTAATAAACTCTTGATATTATTTCGTAGTTCTGCTAATCATAAGTACAGTAAATACAATAATTACTGGGCTATGACATCATTCTCAGTGAATAAAAGTAGAATGTACCGATTTTTTGCTATTTCTTATCCCTCGCTAGCGCTTCGGGTTAGCCTTGTTTTTAGTAATGTAGGCTGGGAAAAATTCCCAACGGTCGTGTCAACTTCAGTTTTCTCTCCGACTTGAGTTTTTAGGTATTAATACGACATTCAGCCTGAGTGCAATGATCAGATCTAAACTATTTAGAAATAGAATCTTAAGATTGAAAAAGTGATCCAAATGAAGCGTGATCCATGATGTTTTTTGTCAACTTCGCTTGTTTCTTAAA
>JBILGL010000087.1:0-10835 GCA_044351075.1 Isosphaeraceae bacterium
GGAGCTGAGAAATCAGGCGAGGATTTCGCGAATGACGCGGCCGCCGTTGATCGTGAGTCGTTCTTCCCGCCCATCACGCGGGAAAGTCAGCCGCTTGTGATCAAGGCCGAGCTGGTGCATGATCGTGGCATGAATGTCGTGGACGTGCACGCGCCCCTCAACCGCCTTTAGGCCAAATTCATCGGTTGCCCCGAAAGTCAGCCCCGGCTTGATACCGCCACCAGCCATAAACATCGAAAATCCGTAGGGGTTATGGTCGCGGCCACGGGTCTTTTCGTTCATCGGCGTACGGCCAAATTCACCGCCCCAGACGACAAGCGTCTGGTCAAGCAGCCCGCGGCGTTTCAGGTCGGTAATCAGTGCGGCCACGGGTTTATCGCTTCGCGGGCAAAGCCGCCCGTGGTTCTCTTCGATGTCGCCATGCGCATCCCACTGGCTGCCTGATCCACTGTAACATTGAACAAACCTTACGCCGCGTTCCACCAGCCTGCGGGCCCTCAGGCACATCATGCCATAGGTGCGAGTCCGTTCATCATCAAGGCCATAGAGCTTTTTGGTCTCTTCGGGTTCCTGCGCCAGGTTAACCGCCTCAGGGGCCTCAGACTGCATCCGATAGGCCAGTTCATAGGAAGCGATCCGGGCTGAAAGCCGTGTATCATCCGTGCGGCCTTCAAGATGGTGGCGGTCAAGGTCGGTGATCGCGGCGAGTTTCTGTCGTTGGGTCTCGCCGGCAAAACCTTTTTGCGGGTCGAGATAGAGAATGGGCGAACCATCGCGGCGGAACGGTGTGCCCTGAAACGTAGCGGGCATCCAACCTGTGCCCCAGTTTCGCGGGCCACCCACAGGGTCGCCGGAGTCGCACATCACCACAAAGCTGGGCAAATTGGCGTTTTCAGTTCCCAGCCCATAGCTCACCCAGGCACCCAGGCTTGGCCGCCCCGCCAGAATGCTGCCGGTGTTCATCTGGCAGACGCTGCCGACATGATTGATGCCATCGCACCAGCAGGAACGGATCAGGCAAATATCGTCAACCACTTTCGCCACATGAGGATACCAGTCTGATACCCACATGCCCGACTCGCCATGCCTGGCAAAAGTTCGCTGGCTTGGCAAAAGCGTGTTGCCGCCTACCCCCATGGGTGTGAAAACCGGCCCGATGCTGGCCGGAAGAGGCTTGCCCGCCCATTTTTCCAGCACCGGTTTCGGGTCGAAAAGATCAATGTGGCTCGGCCCACCTTCCATGAAAAGGAAGATCACGCTTTTGGCTTTGGGCGCATGATGCGGCAGCCGAACAGCCATCGGGTCAAGCGGGTTAATCTCAGGGGATTCGCCCCGGGCATCATCCCAGGCCATCATTGAGCCGAGTGCTAAAGCACCAAACCCGCCCCCTGCTCGCGCCAGAAAATCCCGGCGGTTGGTCGGCCAGATCACATGCGGCATGGCGTTTTGCGGTTGCATCGACCTATTTCCCCGCCGACTCAATCGACGTAAATGAATTCGTTCAGATTCAACACCACATGGGCCACGGCCGACCACTCTCTGAGCTCCAGCTTCGTCTCGCCTGTACCATTTTTGGCTCGCAGATCGGCCAGAAGTTTCAGCATGCGTGTCTGCTCTGATACGTCGGGCCGACGACCAAGCGCTATCAGCCAGAGCTGCTCGAGACGAGCCAGGTCAGAGGCAGGCGGGTTTTCGGCCAGTAATCGCCGGGCGAGTTCCGTTGCCTGAGCTTCCGCAAAATCGGAATTCAGCATCATCAGAGCCTGTGGCGCATTGACAGAAACCAGCCTCTCAGGGCAAGTCAGGTTTGAATCAGGCAGGTCAAATGCTTCAAGGAATGGATACCTGACATTCCGCTGGGCAAAAATATAAATGCTGCGGCGCTGATGGCTTGACGGATCTTCATCGGTTTTCCAGCCGGTGGCTTTCACGCCGTCGGGTAATGGCGGACGCACGCTGGGCCCGCCATAAGTCTGATTGAGGCGGCCACTTGCGAATAAAACGGAGTCGCGAACCATCTCGGCATCGATTCGACGCCTCATCTGATGGCTGAAAAGCTCATTATCGGGGTCTTCCTCCCGGGCTTTTGCCGTAGGCACACTTGAAAGCCGATAGGTCGAGCTCGTCATGATCAGCCGATGCAGCTTTTTCAGGCTCCAGCCGTTTTGCATAAATTGAAATGAGAGCCAGTCGAGGAGTTCAGGATGGCTTGGCTCCATACCCTGAGTGCCGAAATCCGAAAGGCTTGTCACAATGCCCCGACCAAAATGCTGGTGCCAGACTCGATTCACCAGTACTCGGCTGGTTAGCGGATGCTCTGGGCTCGTGAGCCACTCTGCCAGCTCTTGCCGACGCCCTGAAGTTGAGGCAATGGTGGGTTTTGGGTCGATCACTCGGCGATCGCTCAATATAGAGAGAAACCCGGGCTCAATCACCTCGCCCTGATTATGAAAATTGCCTTTCACCAGAAATCGAACAGGCTCAGGCTTTGGGCCCTGCTCTGTCATGCCGATTGCTGTCGGCTGAGTGACCGGTTTCTGCTTTTCGATCGCCTCGGCTTCTTTCTTCATTTTCTGCCAGCTTGATCGATCAGCCGGCGACATTGCCGAAACGACATCCTCAGCAGTAATTTTGATCCCCTGCATTGCTTTGCGAATCGCTGCAATGTCAGCTTCCGTGCGGCTGACGGGTGATTTTGCCAGCGCCTTCTGGGCAGATTGGCTCATCCCGCCCGACCGCTGACCGATAACGCCTGCCCAATAGGGCTGTTCGATATCTGTCATACGCTTTTCAGCCAAACCCCTGCGTGATTCAAATTCGCTGCGAAGTGAGGCATTAAAGGCAATTTCCATCGGGCTTCCCAGCAGATAATCGTCCTTCGCCGAAAGGCCCCCAAAGATTGCCTCAAACCGGTAATAATCCTTTTGGCTGATCGGGTCATATTTGTGGTCGTGGCAGCGGGCACATCCGACCGTCAGACCCATGAATAACGAGGCATTGGTGTCGGTAATGTCATCCAGAATCAATTGGCGGTTAAGCCCCGGCACCATATTGTTGGATTCATACGGATAAAGCCGATTAAGCCCTGTTGCAATAAAGGCTTCCGGGCTGTTTGGCTCAATCTCGTCGCCGGCAATCTGAAACGACACGAAACGGTCATACGGCATGTCGTTGTTCAATGAGTCGATCACCCAGTCGCGGTATCGCCAGGCATTGGGGCGGACATCGTCTGATTTATAGCCGTCACTCTCGGCATATCGCGCCAGGTCAAGCCACCAGCGGGCCCATCGTTCGCCATAACTTTTGCGATTCAGCAGGTCATCGATTAGCCGCTCATAGGCATCCGGGCGAGTATCAGCCAGAAAAGCTTCGACTTCCGCTGGTGTCGGGGGCAGACCGGTCAGGTCAAACGTCGCCCTGCGAATGAGCGTCTGTCGGCTGGCTTCTTCGGATGGTGTGAAGCCAAGCCCTTCCATTTGCGATAAGGTAAAGGCATCAATTGGGTTACGTACCCATTTCATATTTTTCGTAACAGGCAGCTGCGAATTTTTTACCTGCTGAAATGACCAGTGAGATCGCTGCTCTGCCGTCCAGACCGGTTCGGAAACCGAAGTCTTGAGGATCTTCGTTTGATGAAAGTCGTCGCCCATGACCCCGGCGACAATCATGAAAGTGATCGCCAGCAGCGGCAAAACTGCATTAGTTTTTATGCTTTTAGAGCATTGAACGCGATTCATACGGCGCTTTCTCCGGAATCGACGACTTGACTGACTGATGATTTTGATGTGTAGCAATATGCGGGATTTAACAATAATTTAATCGGTTTTTCAGGTCCGGTCCACAGATATCTTTTGAAGGGTTTTGAAAAACATGCGGAAAATTGAGATTTTTAAGAGATTTATTGATTCTTCATCCAAGTTATTCAGTTGAAAAACTCAGAACCCAAGGGCTAAATTAGTTGATAAATCGTTCCGAAGAACAAGTTCAAGGATTTTATCTCGTGATTTGCTCAGTAGGCTGAGCAAACCATGGCACCAGCCGGAAACACAATGAGCACCGATCCGAATCAGGCCGCCAAAGAAAACGCCGCCAAAGCCGGCGCTGATCTTGTGAATTCGGGCATGGTCATCGGTCTCGGCTCGGGCAGCACGGCTGAAATCCTGGTGGCTGAACTTGGCCGACGTGTCAGTGCCACAGGGCTGCGAATTCAGGCCGTCTCAACCAGCAACCGCACCGAGATGCTGGCCAGAGAGGCCGGGATTGAAATCATCGAGCCGCAGACGGTTGATTCGCTTGATCTTGTGATCGACGGTGCGGATGAAGTCGATCCATCGTTTCACATGATCAAAGGGCGTGGCGGTGCGCTTCTGCGCGAGAAAATCGTAGCGGCGGCCGCTCGCCAGAGAGTAATTTTGGTTGATCCGTCCAAGCCTGTAGAGAAACTCGGTACCAAACATCGGCTGCCCGTTGAGATTTCTTCGTTTGGGTATCATTGGACGATGAGCCGTCTGGCCCCGTTTTGTAAAAAACACCAATTACGCCTGAATTCCAACGGAACTCCTTACATCACCGACGGCGGCAACTGGATTATTGATCTCGAAACTGGCCCGATTGATGATGTCGAAGCACTGCAAGCACGCCTGCTTGCCATCCCCGGGGTCTTTGAAACGGGCATTTTTCTCCATCTCTGCGATATACTGATCATTGGCAGTAAAAACGACGTAACAGTAAAATATAAAACGAATTAAATACGGCTTTCGCTATCCGCAGAGCCAGAGAGCGATATAAGGCACAACAGCGAAAAAGATGATCAGAAGTTTATAAAGGCTGATCATCGAAAACAGGATGATCGTAAAAACAGGCCTTTCCAAGTGAAAACCAAAGCGTTCGGCCTTGTTTCGATAAATCCAGTCTTGTGCAAAGCTTGCGACCACAACGGCATAGAGATAAATACCGAGATTGATCAAGACGCACCAGCCGAGAAATCGGCGGATCATTTCAATTTCCATAAGATTGACACTCCCCCGCATGGTTAGATTTTCATTTTCTTTCAATTGATCAGGATCGACATGCAGAATAAAGTGACATTTGCTCGAATTGACCGCAGTCGATGATTGATCAGTTCGATAAAAAATCTGTTTAATCGTGCAAATTCCCGCCTGAAGGTTCAATATTACTGAGTCTGTGGGTAAAATATTGATGACGAACGAACGGACTCAACTTTAACTTTAGGTGATCTCGCTCAGAGGGGGTGAATCATGTTTGACAAGCTTGGTCAAATGAGAGATTTGATGCGTGATGCAGGCCGCATGCGCGAGATGATGAAGGAAGCTTCTGATGCGCTGGCTCAGATAAAGGTCACGGGTGAATCGGCTTCGGGCAAGATCAAAGTGACAATCACTGGCAAGATGGAGCTTGATTCAGTAAAGATCGACCCTTCTGTGCCAGGTTCAGTCAGCGCCAATGAGCTCGAGGGAATGCTCTTTTATGCCATCAACGATGCGCTGGAGAAAGTCAAGCAACAGGCGACTCAGCACATGGCTTCAGTGACATCCGGTGAAAAATCGCTGGGTAAGCACGGCCTTTTTTAAGTCCAGGTGAGCGAAGGAAATGGATGCCAGCCACGAAGGTGTGATCGAGCGATTGATAGAGCAGCTTGGCAAATTGCCGGGCCTGGGTGCCAAATCGGCCGAGCGGATGGCGCATCACATGCTCAAGGCTCCGGCAGAAGAGATTCTCTCGCTCGCTGATGCCATCAGGGCGATTAAAGAGCGAGTTGGCTATTGCACCCAGTGCTTTCACCTGACGGACGCCGGCCAGCCACTTTGCCATATCTGCCGCGACCCGCGCCGCGATCAATCAGTGATCTGCGTGGTCGAGCAGCCGCGAGACCTGCTCGCGCTTGACCGATCCGGAAGCTATCACGGGCTTTACCATGTTTTGTTGGGCCGGTTATCTCCGCTTCATGGCATGGGCCCTGATCAGCTGAAGCTCCAGACGCTGGTTGATCGGATTGTCAAAAATGGTGTGAAAGAAGTGATTTTAGCGACCAACCCGAACCTGGAAGGCGATGCAACGGCTGTTCTGATCTCACAAAAACTTGAAAATCTTGATATCATTATATCGAAATTGGCACGCGGATTGCCTTCAGGAGGTTTTCTGGAGTTTGCCAATCGCGAAATGCTGGCCGATGCCATGGCGGGGCGAAGGCCGTATTGATGGCTGGTGTATTTGGACTACTCACTTGAGGCGATAACTGATCATGTCCATGCGGATGGATCTTTCTCAGAGCATGAGAGCCGAGATGCGCATGAAAATGGCGCCTCGGATGATTCAATCCATGGAGATTCTGCAAATGCCAATCATGGCTTTGCAGGAGAAGATCGATCAGGAACTGAACGATAACCCTCTTCTGCTGGATGTCGCCGAAGCTGATCCCGGCGAGGCTGAAATTTACAAGCCGGATGCCACTTCGCCGAGCTCTGAGACAAGCGAAGAAACGTCAACAGAGATGGCAGAAGCAGGTCGACTCGATGAGCCTGCCATGGCTCAGGGTAAGGATGACTTTGGCAGTGATCTGACAGGCGACGAAGAATTTTATGACTTCGACGATCATTTTCGCGAGAATTCGCTGAGTCGTTCGGCGATCGACGAGCTTTCCGAACGCAAGTACGAAGCACTCATGAATGCGGCAGATCGTCCGCAAACGCTTCAGGCTTATCTCGAAGAACAATTGGCTCTGCTTGATCTTGCCCCTGACCAGCGTCAGATGGCTGAATTTATTATCAATAATCTCGATGAACGAGGTTATCTTTCCGTCAGCGTTTTTGAAATTGCGCGTGAGGCTGGTCATGCCGTTCGACCGACGGAAGTAGAAGAAGTGCTGAAAATCGTGCAGTCGTTTGACCCGCCAGGGGTGGCCGCACGCAGCCTCAAAGAATGCCTGCTCCTGCAAATTCCCGATGATCATCCGCACGCTGCCGGCCTGAAGGCACTGATCCAAAATCATCTGGAAGATATTCAATTCAATCGCCTGCCGCTGATCGAACGCAAAACCGGCATGTCGATCGCCCTGATTCGCGAACTGATCGAACAGATCCGGCGACTTGATACTCGCCCAGGGTCAAGATTTCTCAGCTCTCAGAATGAATTCGTGATCCCTGACTTCGTGCTCGAGGAAAAAGAGGGCGGCGGTTACCTCGTACGACTGGTTGATGAATCACTGCCGAATCTCGGCATCGCCAAAACCTATGCCCGTCTCGCTCGCAATCGGGGCGTTGACAGCCAGACACGCGAATACCTCCAGCGCAAGCTTCAAGCCGCACGCTGGCTGATCGAGGCCATCGAACAGCGCCGAACCACCCTTCAGCGCGTGGCTCAGGAGATTATCAATCATCAACAGAAAAGCATCGAGCTGGGCGATGAATATCTTGAACCGCTGAAAATGCAGCAGATTGCCGACAAAATCGGCGTGCATGTCACCACCATCAGCCGGGCGGTCGATGACAAATGGATCAGCACGCCGCGTGGCATTTTCCCGCTCAAGCGATTTTTCAAGGGCGGCACCACCACCGCCGATGGCGAAGAAATGGCATGGGATACTATTAAGCAGAAACTCTCGGAACTGATCGCCCGAGAAGATAAAAAAGAGCCTCTTTCCGACGAGGAAATCGTGAAGGCTTTTGAGAAAGATGGCATCAAGATCGCTCGCCGCACGGTCACCAAATACCGGGAGGCCATGCACATCCCTTCAAGCCGACAGCGTAAGGAGTATTCCTGAACTTTCACCCTCAGCAGACTTGTCGTATTACTGTTCATTTGTTAATTTAAGGTTGGCACCTTTGCAAAGGCGTTATATGCATGAAAAAGCTGATTTTGGGCGATTCTGCTGCCCTGAATGAATACTGGGCTGGGCTTGAAAAGACGATCAGCCCGGTCTGGCTGGTGAAGAGCCGTGAAAGTCGCCGTCTGATTGAGCTGCAAAAGCCGGCAAATGGCGTGATTGACATTCCCGGCTGGTGCAGAGATCGCCTGGCGGTTGCCGGTCTGGTTGATCTGAAACTGCTGGATTATGCGCAGGAGCTTGCCCTTCTTCGACTTGTGCTGACTGATGGCCATCAAAGAAAATCGCATGCATTTGGACCGGCTCTGGAATATCCAGGTAGTCAGAAACGTCTTCTGGCAAGACTTCAGCGTCTGCCACTTTCGCCTGTTCTTGCGGAAACGACTGGAGAGTTTGATCGTTCATCAGAAGTGGATGAACTGCGACAGCTTTATCATCAGTATCAGCTTCAGGTCGGTGTGTGCGACGAACAGTTGATCATGCAGCGGTTTCTTGATTTTCTTGATGAGCCTGCCCTTCAACTGGCAATTCGACATTGGACGGATTCAATTTCAGAACTTTATGGGCAAAATGCAACGATTTCAATTCCGTGTTGTGAAAATTTTCATTCATTGCAGGAAGATATTGTTTTGCAGGTTTTTGCAACCATGGAGAATATGCAGGCGGGCCTGACTTCGCAGCGGCTTGGTGCCAATCAAAAATTCAACAGGGCACTTGAAAAATGGTTGGCCGTTGCTGGAATTGAACTTGTGCCGCTGGTGAAGGAGAGCGAAAATTCGACTCTCGATCATTACCGATTTGCAAATGCAGCAAAAGAACGAACGGCAGTTTTGACAATTGTCAATTTTATTTGTCGTGAGCATACGGAAAAACCGTTGGCCGTTTATACGCCCGGTGACAGGTTTGAGCTTGATCAACTTGTTTCAGGCCTGAATCGGGCCGGGCGAACGCACATTGGTTTGCAAACTGCCCTGATTGAATGCCCGGAAGTTCGCACCGCCATTGATATCATGGAGGCCATTCGCGATGGCTGGCCGGTCAATGCCGTGGCCGATTTGCTGCGAAATCCGGAATTGCAATTTTCGGAATTTGATTTGAATTTAAATCGTCGGAAAATCGACCGGCTGGCATCGGAAATAGCAAGCCTCGGTGAAATCAGTGGCTTGTTACAAATACAGGAGTTGCTGTATTTGCTCTGGGACGAGGCTGAGCGATTTCAGGGACGCTCGCCGAAGGCGGATTATCAATTACAGGCGATTGACCTGCTTCGCCAGATTGAAACAGCGACGAGTTTACCAGCAGAACATAAAACATGGAGCGATTGGCAGCAGTGGCTGGTGGCTTTACTCAGCAAGCTACTGGGAACAGGTTTTGTCGGCAGGCTTGATTCATTCTGGCAAATGATCACAGAGTTTGGCGAAATACAATTGGCGTTGGCCGATACAAGCTGGCAGTTTCCGGAATTCATTGCCGAATTGCAGTTGCAGGCCAGTCAGAAACTCGTAAACCAAAATGAAATTGCTCATCCGGATGTCGTCCTGTTTCATCCGCAGTTGCCCGATTTTTCCATTTTAGGAGAATGGTTGAATTTTGGCATGTCGGAAGGGCATTATCCCAGCCGCCAGCGGCTGCGTGAAGGCCTGCGCAGTGGCAAGTCGATGGCCACTCTTTTTGAAACAGAGTCGAATAGCTTTGCTGATCTCTGCGGCATGGGATTTAACAGGTCGATTTTCACCAGTGCGAAAATGGATGGTTCAGGTGTCGAACAGGAATCTTCCGGCCTTTTGCGACAAATTCCTGTAAGCGATTGGAACCAATCCGGCTTTGATAAAGCGGCAAATCCGGTTCGGCCGCTATCAGACGAAGCCAACCGTTTTTTTACGCGAGCTGTAACTCTCTACAATAGTCGCAATATGGCTGATTCGAGATATCTTGGCCGGCTGTTGGGCGATAATGCCCTGACACAACTGGGCCAAATTTTCAACGACGATTACGGCTTCAGCCCAACTTCACTTGAATCCGCATCGCTTTGCCCGTTTCAATTCTTCGCCGGGCAGGTGTTGAAACTTGATGAAACGGAAGTCAGCGACGACCTTGAAACGGATTATCTCACGGAAGGCAGCGTCATTCATGCTGTGCTTGAGGATTTGCATACATGTCTGCCAGAAATATCATTTAATAATCTGGACAGAATCAAAAATTTAATTCCTGAAAAGATCGACCAGCATTTTCAGGCTTCGGAACGTGTGAAAAATTCTGTGGCTGCCAATTCCCGATTTCAAATTCGGCGCAGGCGAATTGAACATCGTCTGGCTGGATATCTTGAGCAAATGGCTAAACAGATACAGCAGGATCGTAAAGAATATGGCCATTCTGCTCGCGTTCTGGGCGTTGAATTAAATACAAGGGCTTCAAATGTTTCAATTGGCCCTTTGATATTACATGATCCAGCCAGTGGCAATCGCATCAAAGTGCATGGCCGGATTGACCGGATCGACCAGTTGACCGATGGCGAGATCAGTAAAATTCGCATCATCGACTATAAAACAGGCGGAAAGATCGATAAAAATCAAATCCTCAGACGGATTCACTTACAGTTACCACTTTACGGAATGATGCTCAATCGCAAGATGATCGGCCAGGCTCAATCCGAGCAAAAGCTGAAAGTGGAGGTGGCAGACCTTGGCTTCTGGTATCTGAAAAAGTCGATTGGCGGGTATAAATCAATTGTAAAAAATCTCAACGGAGAAAATGGTAGTTTCGATATGGAGCAGATCGGGTCTGAATTTGAAGGATTGGTAATCGATCTGGTGCAGGCAATCAGGGCTGGTGAATTTAACATCAGACCCAGAATGGGGAAGTGTGAGGAGCGATGCCCTCTTCAGGATGTTTGCCGTATTGGTGAAATTCGCGAACATCCCGGAATGAAACTGTAATAATATTGAATTTAAATCTTATTCCTCAAAGTGAACTGAGCTGAAAATGGCATTTA
>JBILGL010000088.1:0-10825 GCA_044351075.1 Isosphaeraceae bacterium
TCTGGAGCCCAATATTACAATGCCTATTCTTATCGATGGCCGGAGGCCATATCTATTCATAGCCAGCTCCTCTGGAGCCCAATATTACAATGCCTATTCTTATCGATGGCCGGAGGCCATATCTATTCATAGACGGCTCCTCTGGAGCCCAATAATACAATGCCTATTCTTATCGATGGCCGGAGGCCATATCTATTCATAGACGGCTCCTCTGGAGCCCAATAATGCAATGCCTATTCTTATGGATGGCCGGAGGCCATATCTATTCATAGACGGCTCCTCTGGAGCCGCATAGAAAACAGATTCCCCAAAAAGCGCAACTTCAAAGCTAGCGCTTCGGGTTAGCCTTGTTTTTATTAATGTGGACTGGGAAAATTCCCAAAGGTCGTGTTAACTCCCGTTTTTTTCTCTGTATTGAGTTTAGCTCGCTTTTTTCGATTTCTCACTTTGAGATTAGCGGCCGGCGACAACGGCTGGCTTGGGGTCATAGGCC
Organism: Isosphaeraceae bacterium; assembly: GCA_044351075.1. GTDB lineage: Bacteria > Planctomycetota > Planctomycetia > Isosphaerales > Isosphaeraceae > QWQI01. The sequence continues at coordinate 494 of JBILGL010000088.1, forward strand.
AGGTTCGGGGCCAGCCATCGCTCCGTTTCCTGCACAGTCATCCCTGCGCGACGGGCATAGTCGTGCACCTGATCTTCCGTGACCCAGTCCACCGCGAAATACCTGGCCATCGGGTGGCTGAAATACCAGCCTGAGACCGAAGCGGCTGGATACATTGCCAGCGACTCCGTCAGGCCGATGCCGCAATTGGCCTCAGGCGAGAGCCATTGCCATATGGTGCGCTTGGGGGTGTGATCAGGGCATGCCGGATACCCAGGCGCTGGCCGAATGCCGCGATATTTCTCGGCGATCAGGTCGTCGTTTGAGAGGTTTTCACTGCGACCAAAGCCCCAATCCTCGCGAGCTTTATGGTGCAAAAACTCCGCAAAAGCTTCGGCAAGCCGGTCGGCCAATGCTTTCACCAGAATGCCGTTGTAAGTATCGTGATCCGCCTTTTCCAGACGCATGGCCAGCTCATCCGCCCCCAGGCCCGCCGTCACGGCAAAACCACCGAGGTAGTCAACCAAGCCCGACGAAGCTGGGGCAATATAGTCGGCAAGACTCAAAAATTGCTTCTGGCCGACACGCTGCCACTGCTGTCGCAGCATCGGAAAGCGGAAAACTTCTTCTGATTTTGTTTCGTCCGCAAAGCAGACAATATCGTCGCCTTCTGAATGGGCCGGCAGGAATCCATAAACGCCTGAAGCGGTAATAGAGCCATCGCCAACAATTCGATCAAGCATCTGACGTGCGTCGTCGTAAAGCTTGCGGGCTTCGGCACCCGATATCGGGTCGCTCAGAATCGTGGGAAACTTGCCCTTAAATTCCCAGGCATGGAAGAATGGCGACCAGTCAATATAGGGTACCAGCTCAGCCAGCGGCTGCTGATCAATCGCCCTGACGCCTGTAAACGAAGGCTTCGGCGGCGTGTATCCCGCCCATTCAATATCAAGTCTTCCCGCGCAGGCCGCTTCATAACTGACCAGATCCCTGGCCCGCTTGCGGGCAAAACCGGCTCGCTCTTCATCCTGCGACTTCTGTAATTTTGACAGAAAGCCTCCACGCGTTTCATCACGTATAAGCTGGTCAACCACGCCGACACATCGCGAAGCATCTTTTACATGCACAACAGGGCCGCTGTAAGACGGTGCAATCTTCACAGCCGTGTGCCGCGGGCTGGTGGTTGCTCCGCCGATTAAAAGCGGCATGGTGAAGCCCTCACGCTGCATTTCGCTGGCAACGTGCGTCATCTCTTCAAGACTCGGTGTGATCAGCCCGGAGAGCCCAATAATATCAACACTGTTCTCGCGGGCCGCTTTAAGGATCTTGTCGCACTGGCACATCACACCAATATCAATGACATCATAATCATTGCAGCCCAGCACCACACCCACGATATTCTTACCGATGTCGTGCACATCGCCCTTGACGGTGGCCATCAAAATCTTGCCACGAGCCTTACGCTCCTGCCCGCCCGCCTGCTTTTCGGCTTCCATGTAGGGCATCAGATAGGCTACGGCTTTTTTCATCACCCGGGCCGATTTCACCACCTGCGGCAGAAACATCTGGCCGGCCCCGAAGCGGTCGCCCACAATGTTCATGGCGTCCATCAGCGGGCCTTCGATAATTGTCAGTGTCGGCGAATACTTCTGCAGGGCTTCGGCAAGATCGATGTCCAGATAATCGCCAAGGCCATGAATCACGGCATGTGCCAGCCGATCTTCCAGCACGCCCTCACGCCAGGCTTCGTCTTTCGTTTTCTCTTTCTTCGCTGCACCCTTGAATTGTTCAGCAAATTCAATCAGGCGGTCGGAAGCGTCCGGACGCCTGTCAAAAAGAACGTCTTCAACCTTCTCCAGCAGATCGGCTGGAATATCCTGATAAACCATGAGCTGAGTCGGGTTGATAATCGCCATATCAAGCCCGGCCTGAATCGCATGATACAAAAAGGCCGAATTCATCGCCTCTCGCACGGTATCATTGCCGCGGAATGAGAATGAGACATTTGACACCCCTCCTGATGTCCGGGCGCCGGGGCATTCAGTCTTGAGCCGTTTGACTGCCTCAAAAAACTCAATGGCATAACGGTTATGCTCTTCGATACCCGTTCCGACCGTCAAAATATTGGTGTCAAAAATGATATCGGTCGGGTCATACCCGGCTTTGTCAATCAGTAATTGATAGGCTCTTTTACAAATCGCGACTTTATTGTCAGCGTCCGTCGCCTGGCCCTCTTCATCAAAGGCCATGACAACCACGGCCGCGCCATATTGCCTGACGAGCCTGGCCTGCTTCAGGAAGGCTTCCTCGCCTTCCTTGAGACTGATTGAATTGACAATTGACCGACCCTGAACACACTTGAGCCCGGCTTCGATTACCGAAAACTTGGAGCTGTCGATCATCACCGGCACGCGTGAAATATCAGGCTCGGCAGCGACCAGATTCAAAAAGCGGGTCATGGCCGCTTCGCCGTCAATCAGGCCTTCATCCATATTGACGTCGATGATATTCGCGCCGCCGTCCACCTGGTCGCGGGCGATGGAAATGGCCTCGTCGAATTTGCCTTCGCGAATCAGGCGGGCGAACTTGCGCGAACCTGTGATATTTGTCCGTTCACCGACATTCAGGAACGTAATCCCTTCCTGAAATGCCATCGGCTCAAGGCCTGAGTAGCTTGCAATTGGCTTCCAGTCTGGCTTCGGGCGCGGCAAAACACCATCCACTGCGGCGGCAATCTGGCGAATATATTCAGGATTGGTGCCGCAGCAGCCGCCCACAATATTCAGCCAGCCACTGGTGGCGAATTCGCGAATCACCTGAGCCATATGCTCGGGTGGATCGTCAAAATTGCCGAAACCGTCTGGCAATCCGGCGTTCGGGTGGCAACTGATACCGCAGGTGGCCGTTTTTGCCAACGCTTCCAGGTAAGGCCGCATGTCTTCCGCGCCAAGGGCACAGTTAATGCCAACGGTAAGCATGGGGAAATGGCGAATCGACTCCCAGAAGGCTTCGGCCGTCTGGCCTGAGAGTGTTCGGCCTGATTTGTCGGTGATCGTGACCGAAATCATCACCGGAATCTTTTTTCCGGATTGTTCAAAATAGCGGCTGATTGCGAAGAGACACGCTTTCAGGTTAAGTGTGTCAAATGTCGTTTCGGGGAAGAGCACATCCACGCCGGCTTCGACCAGCACCTCAACCTGCTCGCCATAAACTTCGACAAGTTCGTCAAAAGTCACGGCGCGATAGCCGGGGTCGGCCACATTGGGCGAAATCGAGGCTGTTTTGGTCGTTGGCCCGATCGAACCGGCCACAAAGCGCGGCTTGGCGGGGTTGCGGGCGGTGTAGTCGTCTGCAGCGCGGCGGGCCACACGCACGGCCTCAACATTCAACTCGCGAACAAGATGTTCCATGCCATAGTCGGCCGTACCGATTTTGGTCGCGTTAAAGGTGTTTGTCTCAATAATATCTGCGCCGGCTTCAAGATATTTCCGGTGCACTTCTTCAATGATGTCGGGCCGGGTGATCACAAGCAGATCGTTAAAGCCCTTAAGCGGAATCGGGTGATCCTTGAAGCGTTCGGCGTGAAAGTCTTTCTCCGTCAGGCCATAGGTCTGGAGCATGGTGCCCATGGCACCATCCAGAATCAGGATTCGCTCGTGGATCAGGTCTTCCAGCGCGGTTGTGGCCGGGGTCGGCATGTGGCTTCTTCTCATTTTTCCGCTTATTCTGCCATGTCGGCCGAATCTGCGGTCATTTTCCGGGCGATTGGTTCAAGAGCCAATTCTGTGGCCGTGGCGGCCACTGTAAAGGCTTTATCAAGAGTAAATTATCAAGCCCCATTGGCTTTTCTGTCAAGAATCAAAGGGCCGTGATGCCTTGATTATACGACATTTTTGGCGTAATCTGGTGAGAAGATTTAACATTCAGCCACTATTCAACCTGACCTGCTACCCGGGAATAAACATCATGGCCAGCTCGCCCCGCATCCTGATTGTTGATGACGACACGGAAATCATCGAATCGTTGACGGCGATTCTGGAGTCGCGCGGCTATACCGTGATGGTCGCCCGCGATGGCTCGGCCGGGCTGGCGTTGGCTGAGGAGAATCGGCCAGACCTGATGATTCTCGACATGATGATGCCAAAAAAATCAGGTTTCATGGTGCTGGAAAAGCTGCGGACCAACCCCGATGGGCTGATTCCCACTATCATGATGACCGCGAACGAAGGCAGCCGCCACCGAGCCTACGCCGAAATGCTGGGGGTGAAAGATTATCTGCGCAAACCTTTCGCCCTTGATCGCCTGCTGGTGGCGATGCGTTCGGCCCTGACGGAAGCCAGTATCGCTCTGCCCGATGCTGATAATGTGGCCACGACCAATCCGGACGAAGAAGAACTCGCCTGATTTCCGGATTCATCACATCGGGTGAATAAATCAATGTCATTGCTCCTGCCGCCGCTGGCCGAAGCCGCTGAAGAGCCTTTGCGAAAAAGCCTGAGTGAGCTTGCTTCAGATCTGGCCATGGGGCGATTGAGCAGCCGCGAGCTGGTTTCGCTCTGTCTCGGGCAGGTCGAGAAGCTGGATCACCAGATCAAAGCCTGGGTAATGGTTGATCAGGCCGGCGCACTGGCTGCGGCGGATGAAACTGATGAACGTCGAAGTAAGGGGCGGCCCAGAAGCGAGCTCGACGGTATTCCCTTTGGTGTTAAGGACATCATTGACGTGGCCGGCTGGCCGACTGTGGCCGGTTTTGAGCCTTGGAAGAACAAGATTGCCCGAACTGATGCAGCAATCGTTGCCCAGATGCGGTCGCTTGGCATGATCCCGCTGGGCAAGACGGTGACGACCCAGTTTGCCTCGATCGACCCGCCGGCGACTCAAAATCCTTGGAATTTTGCACACACGCCCGGCGGATCTTCGAGCGGAAGCTGCGCCGCCGTGGCCTGCCGCATGGTGCCGCTGGCTTTAGGCTCGCAAACGGGCGGGTCGATCAATCGCCCAGCCAGCTTTTGCGGCGTTGTCGGCCTGAAAATGGCTTACGGCGAATGGCCGGTTCAAGGTGTCGTGCCCTGTTCGCCAAGCCTCGATACACTCGGGCCAATTCTCACAAGAGTCTCGGATCTGCCGCTTCTGCTGGAAAATATGACTGGGCGGTTTGAATCAGAGAATTATCGAAAATCACTTGAGAATGGCCTTGTTGGAAACAGGAATAGTCCGCTGCGTATTGCCCGATTGACAGGCCGATTTCACGAACTGGCCGAGCCCGAGATGATGGCCGCCGTTGACACCATTGAAAATCGCCTGCAAAAAGGCGGTTGCCAGGTCGAAGCTATTGACGGCTCAGCCGTTTTTAACGACCGCCTCTGGCAGGTGCACCGCACGATTATGATGTCTGAATGTTTTTATACGCACGAAAAGTGGTTTGCCGAACATGAGGCTCACTATCTGCCGAAGATCAGCGGATGGGTGAAAACAGGCCGTGAGATCCCCGAATCTGAATATCACAAGATGGCCACAGAGCGTGGCCAGTTCATTCACAATTTTCAAAAATTATTCAACGATTTTGATGCCATTCTGGTGCCTGCCGCCCGTGGGGCCGCACCCACGCCCGAAACCACTGGCGACCCGGTGCTTAACGCCCCCTGGACACTTCTGGGCGTGCCCAGCCTGACCGTTCCGGCCATGCTTTCAAAAAACGGCTTGCCTCTGGGCGTGCAAATCGTGGCCACCCGTTTCGGCGGCACTGGATTTGGCCGGATGCTTGCCACCGGAATCATGGCTGATTCAAATGAAATTCATGAATGATCAAAACCGATTTTTGCTTGATTTTAGTCAACAATTCAAATTGTCATGATTTGCTATCAGGCACTTAAAAACAAATATTTTCAGTCTGATTGAAACAAAAAAGAAGTGGCCCGAAGACCACTCCTTTGAGTTTAATACTTCAAATTGCAATGAAAATGCAATTATTTCTGCTCTGATGACTGGGCGGAAGCGGCCGGAGCTTCAGCAACAGCGGCAGCCGGGGCGGCAGCAGGCACCATGACGCATGTCGTCACAGGCACTTGTTCGCTCACCACTTTGGCTACACACTCCATCACCGTAACCTGAACCTGCTCAGGAACTCGCTTCATCACGCAGCGAGTCACCGTTTCCTGAACCTGCTTCGGCTTCATTTCGCAAACCTGCACAGGCACTTCGTTATAGGCCACCCGCTGCACGGTTCTCATCACCTGCTCAGGCACCATCCTGCGAACCGTCTGGGGCACGCAGACCGTTTCCTGAACCGGCACCATCTTCGTGCGGCAGACAGTCTTATAGTCAGTCGTTGCAACCGTTTTGCAAACTGGCTTTTCGACATAAACCTGCTCGCAGTTGTAGCCGGTCACCACCTGCCGAACCTTCGCCTTGCCGCAGCCACAACCGCCATGATGGCCGCAACTTACAACGTTTTCAACAATCGGTGTCTTGCGTGTGACATACTGGCCCTGCGTCTCCATCACCTTGTGGTAACGGGTCACCGGCACTTGTTCTGTCACCTGCTGTTTGACGTATCGGGTCACCACCTTATTCACCATCTGCGTTTCGCAGACAGGCTTGTAGATCGTGGCTGGAACCTGCTCGCAAACAGTGTAAGGCTGCTTGACCATCTTCGTGGTCGTCACAGGCTCATAAACCGTCTTCGTCACGGGCACCTGCTCGGTCGTCTGCTCAAGGCGGTAACGTGTTTGTGTCACCGTCTTTGGCACTTGTTCGTAAACCGTCTTGTTCACGGTCTGATAGGTGGTCACCATCTGTGGCACCATGGCCGGTGCAGCCACTGCACACGGCGTTTTACCACAGTGGCACGCTTCGGCAACCCCGCCAAAGGCAGAAACCGCCACTGCCGCCGCCATCAGGCGAATCGACTTGGAAAAAAGAGGGGAAGACATCAATACGCTCCGGTTGCAAATCTCGAAAATTCTCTGGTTCAATTCATTCCGGGCTATCGCAAATTCGCTTTTGGCGTTGAAATAAGCCTCGAATGTCTGGTAATACCATCATGATAATCACAGGCGTAATAGTCAACGCACTATACCCCAGCTTACGAGTCGAATTTATGCATCCCACTTTACCTATCCGCTATAACCGGCAAAAGCTTGACCTTTATAACAACCCCTTTTTTTTCTCAGTCCATTTTTTGTCATTGATCGTCCTGGCGGTGGTCTCCGGATGTGGAAAAGATGAAAAAGCCTCAGGCCGTGAACGCATAAAGCCGGAGGGGCTTGTGTTGATCGTGCGTGAGCTTGACTTGGGCAAGCTGCCCGTGGGGGCGTCGATGGAAGCGGTATTATCAGCCAAAAACCCAAGCATAGATAAGAGTTACAGCATTAGTCGATATGAAATTGACAGACCGGGATTTGCGGTTGAACCGAATTTGATCACCATTGGGCCGGGAGAGACCGGGCGAATCACCTTCAAGATAAGCCCTGAAGCGACTAAAGAGCCTGGATCACTTGTCTGTAATATCTCGGCGATTGGTGCTGCGAATGAACTGATCTTTCGGACGACGCTGCGGCTGAATGTGGCAGCACCGGCTGGTCAATAAGTTATACAGGTAAAAATAAGCACCGAAACCCGGTTCATTCAGAAAACCGGGTATTTCTTTCTCTTGGCTGCTTTTTTGCCGCAATTCCACGACAGAAGGCTAGCACGAAGCGCAAGCTTTGAAGTTGCGCATTTAGATGAATCTGTTTTCTTTGCGGCTCCAGAGGAGCCGTCTATGAATAGATATGGCCTCCGGCCATCCATAAGAATAGGCATTGTATTATTGGGCTCCAGAGGAGCTGTCTATGAATAGATATGGCCTCCGGCCATATAAACCACCGATCTTTTTATTGATTTTCCTTAACGGATCAAATCGCAGCGCATCTTTAGGATTTCGGCAAAACGACAATTCAAAAAGCGTAACTTCAAAGAACGCAAGCGAAGGAATTATTCTGAGCAATCCATCTTATTTCTTATCCCTTGCTTGTGCTTCGGTTTAGCCTTGTTTTTAAAAATGTGGATTATTTGTAAAATTCCCAAAAGTCGTATCAACTCCGATTTTCTCTCTGATTTGATTTTAATAAAAAACCGGAGGCAAAAAACCTCCGGCCTTTCTTGTTTCCAAATCCGAATCTTATGATGAATTAATAGCTGTCGGCACTGACAACTTCGCCACCGGCGCGAGTGCCGAGTGCCATCCATGTGCCCATGTTAATCGTGCTCTTGATGAACCGAACCGAGCCATCGCCCATCATCACGTTGGCACCACCAGGGTGGGCCGAGGTCACGTTCGAATAATTCGTGCCGTCGGCATTGAATGTCCGGGCATTGAACCGGCATCCGTTCCATTTGTATTGCTGGCTATTGGGCGGAACAATGGTATTGATCATACCCATGCCCACAGCACCCAGGCCCCATCGATAACCCTTGGTGGGTGTGACGGTTCGGCCAGTGTTGTTCCATTCCGTATTGCAGGCTGCCAGGCCGGCAAGAGTCAGCTGCATGTTGGTGGCAGCGTTCTGCATCGCCACTCCGGCAGGAGCTGTGGCACTGGTCAATACTACCGATCGATCCTGATCACCCACGGCACTTGCAAGCGAACCGCGATCATCCGTCGCCGTGTTGATAAAATTCCCAGCGTTGCCACAAAGGCTCTCACCGTAAGCAACTGTGTTTGATGTGCCATCAGATACTTGCGAAATCTGACAGGATACCTGATAGGAAAACATTCCTGTGGAATCACCCGTCGTTGACCCCCATGTGGAAGTACCGGTCGATGCCAGATAACTATTTAGCGAGGTTACCCCTGAATTTGGATCCGAAGGGCAAAGGTAAGTCGCGATGCGGGTATTAAAGGCGGTATAGTTAGCATCCCAGCCATATTGAGCCCGGAAGCGATTCCAGGGGGAGAGATTGAAATTAATGGCGTTGTATAAGGCCCCGCCTTCAATATGAGGCAGTTGCAGGGCATTTGCACCCCAACCTCCCCAGTTCAGCGGCCCACCCACTGAATTATTGGCATTACCAAATCGAGCATTGAGCGAAACACCCAGCGGATAAGTGCCCATGGCCGATTCATAATTATACATGGCCAGACCGATCTGCTTCATGTTGTTCACGCACTGGGCGCGACGGGCAGCCTCGCGGGCTGATTGCACCGCCGGCAGAAGCAGACTGATCAGCACGGCAATGATCGCAATGACCACCAATAGCTCAATCAGCGTGAAACCGCTCTTTTTTTTCGTTCGAAAAGTATGAGAAAATTGCATGAATTCAAACTCCCTGTTTGGTTAAAAATTCTGATTTATTTCTTTTTAGCAGTCTTACTCGCATCTTCCGCTTTACCCTGAGCCTCACCAGCCTTTTCCACAAAATCGATCGGTGTGGCCAGTGTGCCACTCTTACGCTGGTCTCCCTCACCACCACAGCCAGTCACCTTTAGAGCCAGAACTGCAAAGAAGAGAGCAGCGACAGAAAAACGACGAATGAACTTCAAAGCAGTCATTTGCATGGTACACCTTTTTTGACAGCCGAGGGTAGAATCGATTCAAATCATTTTAACAAATTATGAATCTTTGATAAGTACCGATACATCTTTTTTTTCTCTTAATTAGATGAAATCAAATGATACTCAGGGGTTAATTCGATCTGCATCTCCCTTAATTACAAATGTTTAGAAACGAATACAATCAACTTTTAGCCTGGACAAAAAAACATTTTTTCGATACCGAGACCAGTCCGCAAAGCCAGAGCGACAAGCACCCATTTTTCCTTCTCATCATATCTAGCTGCTTACCTCTCAGACATAGATCTCAAATCAATTCCACTCATAACTTTTATCATAACAGTATCCACTTTTTATCGACAATTCAGCTAATCATGGAGTATCCGATTATTTCCGCAGATCAATATTGATCGTTACCGGTTTTATTGAATGTTCTATGTTTTGTCGAATGTCACGATAACTCGTGACAATTCCTTTAATGAACTCATATCCAAACGAAATATTCGATCATTCCAAATCATCCAAAACATGGCACGAAAATTCGTGCCATGCATAAACCGTTTGTTGTAGGTCACGATTTATCGCGACAGATCTTTTAACTTTTTAATATATAACATGACGCCATTTGCATTACCCATCGCAACCAGAAATATTAAAACACCTTAATTTATCATTTCAAACCATCCAAAACATGGCACGAAAATTCGTGCCCTACCCGCTGAATCTGTATTATTCCTCTGTGTCTTTGTGCCTCTGTGAGATCATTTCCCCCACTCCATTAAACCAGCGAAACTCTGCCGATTATTTGGGTCGCAAAATCC
>JBILGL010000560.1:0-3222 GCA_044351075.1 Isosphaeraceae bacterium
CCCGGATGTTCAATTCATTCAGGGTGATATCCTCAATCTACCATTCGCCCCTGAATCACTCGATTTCGTTTATTCCATTGGCGTGCTTCAGCACACGCCAAGCCCAAGCCGCTGTGTGACCGAGCTTATTCAGAGAGTGAAACAAAACGGCCGTTTTTGTTTTACAATTTATGGGCGAAAATGGTTCACTCTATTTTACAGTAAGTATCTCATCCGGCCGATCACAAAGCGAATGCCACAAAAATTGCTCTTGCGGCTAATCGAATTATCAATGCCCGTGTTCTTTCCGGTGACGGATCTGCTATTCCGTTTGCCGTTTGGCCTTGGCAAAATCTTTTCGTTTTTGATACCCGTCGCTACCTATGTTGGCCGAACTCAATTTACGCGTGAACAGCGTTATGAAGAAGCAATTCTCGATACTTTCGACATGCTTTCGCCAACTTTTGATCAGCCGATGAGCGTCGTCGAATTGAAAGCGGCACTGGCTGAGGCAGGGATAGAGTCGGAAAATTACAAATTCCCGACTCAAACAATCTGCAACGTGACGGGCACCAGATCAGTGATCAAGAATCCGGTGAATCCAAACTGATCGATTCCTCGTGATGATCCGGATACTGTCACCGAAAATCGTGCGAGTTTGCGGCTTTCTACCTGCACGCTGATCCGATGAAAGAGTCAGATCATCAAAAGCCGCGAACTATTGCATAAGGATCTTGCACGTGGCCAGCTACAAAGAACGCATGTTCATACCCAGAACCGTCTCTGCTGACTGGCAAAGTTATTTTCAGACAGTGCCCGACCCCGAATTGATACCCATGCGGCCAGCCCCCGACGATGCCGCTGCTTGGGCAGCCATTCATGCCGAATATGAGCAGCAAAGGCTTGATGGCTGCCGTGCCTTTGCCGAAAAACTAGGCGTGAAAATTGTTGAACGCACTCTTGGCGGCGTGCCTGTGCTGGATATTACGCCCAACGGTTGGGTGGACGATGGCCGCGTGCTGGTCTATGCCCATGGCGGGGCATATACCTTCTTCACAGCACGCAGTACACTTTCAAGCAGCGCCGTTGCTGCCGCAGGCACGGGCCTGCGTGTCATTTCGATCGACTATACAAACCCGCCTGCTGCACGCTGGCCGCAGGTGATCGGCGAAATTGTGGCCGTGCTTTCCGCCCTTTCTTCAGGGAGACATTCCATGAAACACCTGGCGATTTTCGGCGATTCCGCCGGTGGTGCGCTGGCAGCCGGGGCGGTCCTGAAGATGCGCGACGACGGCCTGGCTATGCCTGCTGCTGTGGTGCTCTGGTCGCCGTGGTCTGACATTACGGAGACGGGCGACAGCTTCGTGACACTCAAAAATTACGAACCAGCCTATATCTACGAAACTTGTCTGGCCCCGGCTGCGGCCGCTTATGCTGACCCGGTTTACCATAAGCACCCTTATGTTTCGCCGGTTTATGGGGATTACACACCCGGCTTTCCGCCGACGCTCATTCAGGGCGGCACACGTGAAATTTTTCTCAGTAACTTCGTACGCCACTATCGTGCCATCGATGCCGCTGGCCAGCATGTCGTGCTGAAGCCCGTACTGCCCTTGCAAAGATGAAGCAATTTCTGACCCAACACATGGGCTGACTGATCAAAAAAAAAAGCGGCTGAAACGATCGTTTCAGCCGCCGATTAATCATGTTACCTGAGCTTCAACGCTCTCGGCTGCATTAATAGCCGGAAGCATTCACCAGTGGTTCGGTAAACCCGTCCGCATCACCACTCGTTACTGCCCAGGGGGCGATTCCGAAAATTCCGCTGCTGCCAGTTCCGAGATAGGCTGCCGGAGCAGAGTTCATGACGGATTGTTTGACCTGGGCTGGTGTCATCGAAGGATTGGCAGCCTTGCACAAAGCAGCGGTCCCAGCCACATGAGGCGAGGCCATGGATGTGCCGCTCATTGTTGTGTAACCAGAACCCATGGCGGTTGAGTAGATATTCACACCTGGTGCGGTCACGTCAACGCCATTCTCAGCCCCGGCATCGTCGCTGAAGTTCAGGCCAAAGTTGCTGAAGTAAGCAAGAGAGCCATTCTGATCAAGTGCCGAAACCGTGACCACGCCAGTGTTTGTACTGTTGGCCGGGCTTGAGCTGCGGCAATCGGTGGAACTGTTGCCAGCCGCCACGACGAAAGTAACGCCAGCTGCGACTGCCTTATCGATCGCACTGTTTAAGGCGGCGCTGTTACCACCGCCAAGACTCATATTGGCAACTTCAATGGTTGACGCATTCGAGGTTACCCAGTCCACCCCCGAAATCACGCCTGACATCGTGCCAGAACCACTTCTGTCGAGCACTCGCACTGCCCAGAGCCGGGCACCTGGCGCGACCCCCACAACCCCGATGGTATTATCTTTCGCGGCAATCGTGCCGGCAACATGCGTTCCATGGCCGTTCGCGTCAGAATAATTAGTAGGGCTGCCACCTGTGAAATTTCTTCCACCTGCGACCGTCAAATCAGGGTGTGTCAAGTCAATACCAGTATCAATCACGGCAACATCAATATTCACAGAACCAGTTCCATTACCAGCCAAAGCAGAGCTTTGAGTGGCCAGAATCCGGCTGATGCCCTATGGGATACTTTGGGCTGGCTGAGGTGTTCCGCCACCGCCACCGCCACCACCACCGCCGCCAGGCTTGCCGGAAAGCCGCACAACCTGGTCCTGCTCAATGTGCAATACGCGAGGATCCATCGCCAGTTTCATCACTTCGGCATCCGTCAGTTCTGCCGCGAAGCCATCAAAAGCTGCTCCATACTGATGGGATACACGATTTTCAAATCCGTTGGTAACTGGCTTTGCTCCAAAGAACATGCCGTTTACAACCTGAGCCCGATCAAGGACAACAATATATTTGCCCGGTATGAATTCGGGGCCTCTTCGAAACGGTATTTGCTGTGCATGTGCAATATTTTGAAAAATGACCAGTGCAATCAAGGTTCCAATGGTTCTTTCCATCAGCTTTTTGAATCTCCTGCACATTTATTTTTGCACCCCTGTCTCACTGGTTTGATTGCATCTGACTCGGACAGCAGATCTGAAATCTGCATCTTATCTATAACTAGAAACGGTTTTAAGGGAAAAAAGTGACATCAATTCTTTCAGATGCCAGTGTTTTTTATGAAAAATTGTATGGTAAATCCTTCAAAAGACAACGAGGAAACCTTTCATGCTAAT
>JBILGL010000561.1:0-3216 GCA_044351075.1 Isosphaeraceae bacterium
CTTGGCGCACTGCATTGTCAGGCCCAGTAGTGCCGTAGCCACAATCTGCTGGCACGACTCAAGGGCCGTGTAGCGGTCCACTCGCAACTCGTCCGGGTTGCCGTCGCTTTCGCCGCTGCCGTCCTGCCCGTTGCGAAGAAAGTGGGTGGCGATTAACTGCCTGGCCACATGGGCTGGGGCGGGCTGGCCGGGCACGAAGCCCGAGAGCTCATCGCCGGCCAGTTGCTCGCGAATGAACTGGTCGAAAGACAGGTCGGTGTTGAGGGCTTGAATCACATAATCGCGATAGCGAAAGGCCATTGGGCGATCGCTGTCGGCATTGAAATAGCCGTTGGAATCAGCATAGCCGGCAGCATCAAGCCAGTGTTTGCCCCATTTTTCGCCATAGCGAGGGCTGGCCAAGTATCGATCGACCATTGACGCATAGGCAGAGGGCGAAGAGTCTCTGACAAACATCTTTATTTCTTCAGTCGTTGGCGGCAAGCCAGTGATGCTGAGCGCAACGCGCCTGATGAGCCTTTCACGCGAAGCCTCTGGCGAAAGACTCTGGCCATTTTTTTCAAGCACAGCCTGAATGAACTGGTCGATTGGGTTTCGGCAGATTTCAGCGTTTTTTACAGCAGGAGGTTTAAGATCAGAAAGTTTGCGAAAAGCCCAGTGCTCGGCCTCATTTGCGCTGGTGACAAGCCCGGGCGAGCCTGCGGTGATCCACTGCCTGACCTGCTCTTTTTCGGAAATTGTCAGGGGCTGTTTCGGCGGCATTTCGTCGGCATCGATTCGCTCCCAGAGCAGGCTTTCATCCGGCTGATGGGGTGAAACCACCGGCCCGTTTTTGCCACCTCTGGCGATGCCTGCGGCGGTGCTGAGATCAAGCCTGGCTTCGGCTTTGGCGGGCCCATGGCATTTGACGCAGCGATCTTTGAGCAGCGGGGCGATGGAATCGGCAAAGCCGGGCGGCGGAGCTGCTTCGGCGGGATGGGTGAGTGAAACGGCTAAAAATGAGAAAAGGTGGAAAATGAGAGAGCGAAGGCGAAAGATGTTGGCAAATTGCTTATCGGCGGCTCGATTTTCAGGTGTCATGAAGTGCATGTCAGTTGCCCTGAGAATGAGGCAGAGACTATTGGCGAACGGAGTGAAGCGGGCGGAGGAAGAGGACGCGAAGCAACCGGCCAGACGCACATCGATCCGTTGATGGATGATGAAAATTATAACGGTTATCGATGAGATCGGCACGAAAATTCGTGGGCGGCGAATTTTCCTTCATCCAAAAAAATACACCCGGCAGGATTCGAACCTGCGGCCAACGGATTAGAAATCCGTTGCTCTATCCAGCTGAGCTACGGGTGCTTAGGTCAATTAGGGCAGGCCGAAAAAACGGCTGGCCCCAATGCGTCCAGCAGGATTCGAACCTGCGGCCTGCGGTTTAGGAAACCGCCGCTCTATCCTACTGAGCTATGGACGCCCTTGCGATTGCCTCTTCTCATTAAACAGACAAATTTCGCAATTGTCAACTTGAATGAATCGGCCCATACATCGCAAAATATTGGCAGAGATCAATTTACTGGCAAGATCCTAAAACGACTCATCACAAGGGAATCAAAAAGTGTCCAGCCTCAATGAGCCGGTCGCCGTCGTCACGGGCGGTTCGCGCGGAATCGGCCGCGGCATTGTGCTTGAGCTCGCTCGCAGCGGCTTTCATGTCGTCATTCATTCGCGCGCCGACAGCCCCGCTGCCCGCGAAACCGAAGCGGAAGCCCTAAAGCTTGGTGCAAAAAGTGTTTATCAGGTGCACGCCGATATTGCCGACATCACTGCCTGCCGGGCGATGGTGGCGAAAGTTTTTGAGCGTCATGCGTTTTGCGATATCTGGGTAAATAATGCGGGCATTGCGCCCGATGTGCGTCTGGATTTGCTGGAAACGACGGAGGCGAGCTGGGATAAGGTGCTTGGCACCAATCTGCGCGGGCCTTTTTTTCTGACGCAGGCGGTGGCGGGTGAACTCATGAAGCGGCGGGATGAGCAGCCGGGGCGAGCGTCGCGGATTGTTTTCGTGACTTCCGTTTCAAGCGTGATGGCGAGCGTTCAGCGCGGGGAATACTGCGTTTCAAAAGCGGGCCTGAGCATGGTTTCGCAGCTTTTCGCAGCGCGACTGGCGGAAGAGAATATTGCGGTGATGGAGATCAGGCCGGGGATTATTGAAACGGATATGACGGCCGTAGTGAAGCAGAAATACGACGGCCTGATCGCCTGCGGTCTGGTGCCACAGCGACGTTGGGGTCTGCCGGCAGATATTGGCCGACTGGTTGCATCGATTGCCCGTGGCGATCTTGATTTCAGCACAGGGGCAGTGGTGACGGTGGATGGTGGTTTGACGATCCAGAGGTTGTAATGGGAAAAGAGGCAGACCCCAAAGAGACATTCTGGAAAATTCTAAAACAAGCTTATATTATAGATTATGTTATGTTGATGATGTGCCGACAGGTTAATTCCTGAAGTTACTGGGCACCAAGTGTATTATCACCGTAAATTCTATTGCGAAATTAAAAGCGAAAACAACAGATTGACCCTTTTGGGCCGGATCTTATTTCAATACAGACCGTTCAAGGGAAATGGTAGTTTAGACGAAAATGCTCAGGGCTTGGTGGCCACCGGGATGACGGCCGACTGGTGAACTTCGCCACTGGCGACATCCTGTACAAAAACAACGATGACAAGTTTTGAAAGATCCGAGGCCCGGTTCAGATTGAATTCGAAAGGAACCTCTTTCGTTGATTTCGAATCGAACTTCACGGTTTCGAATAATAACTTACGGGCTGGAAATCGGTTTTTGAGCGATTTACCCGCATTTTCGCCTGATTTGACTTCGGTCGAGACCTGATCATCGCGAAGGACGCGAAATTAAAGAGATCATTCTGGGTTATTCTAACATAAATACAATAATAGGATTGGGTTAAGTCGATATTGCACAAAAAGAATATCTCGTCAAATGAGCGTTACAACGACGTAATATCTGGCATAAAACCTGATTATTACGTGACTAAAAGCTTAAAAGACCAGAATGACCCCTTTTGGGTTATATTCGCTAAAGATTCTTTTTTGGTAGAGTAATTAATTCACAACATTCGCGTCGATTGTTTATTTATTACTTATCACCGAGCAGGTGCTCGGTTCCCCCGGAATAACTGAGTCCCGTGCCGGGAATACCGAGCGCCATCA
>JBILGL010000562.1:0-3212 GCA_044351075.1 Isosphaeraceae bacterium
CCAGCTCAAAACTCATGAATGAATCATTTGGGTTTAAAATTAATCCGGATTATCTTTTTGATTCAAAGCCTGATATTCTATGGAATGGTCAGATTCTTCAACTGAATTTACCGGTATCTCTTAATTCTCAGTACACCAAAAAACTACTCGAACTTTTTACCATCTGCGGAATCGACAGCAACCGGATTTTAGAGGAATACCCTGCAATCTACATTATTCAGAATCCAACCGACCGAAATATCATTAATAACACCATTTTACTGGTCCGTAAAGATCGTATCAATGCATTCGAAGCCTCGCTCAAATCGAATGAATATCAGAAATATGCCGACTTTCCATTTCATCATTAATTCGCCAGTGCAATTTTCTATATAATTTACGCGGCAATCACAGGAATATCATTTGTCAGTTGCAAGCCTGAGCAATCGTTATCTCAATTTTTCACTCATCGTTGCATTAATCAAAAAATACCCAAAATAATAAAGCCCCCACCAATGGTGAGGGCTCACATTTCATTTCCCTGCGTAAAATTCAATTACGCCTTCGCAATATTCCAGTAATTTCGCGAGCCGAGAATCAGATTCCGCACGCCAAACGGGCCAAAGCCGCCGGCATAAATCCGCTTGAGCGAATTATTCATCTGATTTGTCGTCAGTTCCGCACCGGTGTATTCAATCGAAAACTCGTTGATCTGATACTCCACCGACTTGCGAAGCATCATCCACTGGGCAGAGACAATCTGTGTCGGCACGCCGTTATCAAGCTCCGTCACATATTTTGCATTTTCTGCCGCGTTGTCTTCACCCGTCAGCGTGGTGGAAAGGGCCGAAACATAATCGGCATTCGTGCCGCCCGCCTGATCATAAAACTCGCCGGAATAAAGCAGATACTGCTTGATTTGATACGGCGTCACAATCCCGGCCTGAACCTGCTTCTGCCACTGCGCCAGCTCAAATCGATTGGCGTTGCGGCCCAGCACCGTCTCATAAATCCCGTTCACAGTCCAGTTCGTGCCGGCATCCGTCTGAAGCAGATTATCCGCAAGCTGTTTCGTGGTCAGGCTGCCACTGAAGAGACCTGTCGTCGCCCGCAGAAACTGCTGATCATTCGGCAGGAATCCCGTTGTGTCCTGATAAATCCGGTTCACAAAGTTCTGAACATTCACCAGCTTCTCTTCCTGCGTGCCCGGCACAGCAAAAAGGGAGGTGTCACCAGTGAAATTACCGCTCGTCAATTGCCCGCCAATGGCATAGGCCGAATGATTTCCCGCCGCAACCAGCCCAAGGCTCCCAGTGGCCTGGGGCAGGGCAGTCGTGGTTGACCATGTATTGGTTTCCGAATTAAAGCGGTAAACGGTGTCATATGTCTGCAACACAACACCAGTCGTCGCCTGATTTCCGCCAGCATAAACCACTGAGCCATCGCCCAGCACCGTCGCCCCGCCCAGCTCTCGCGCAGCAGGCAAATCAACGCCCGCCGTCCACGTGTTGGAAACAGGGTCGTAAATATCAACTTCAGCCACCGTGTTCCCCGCCGCGTCGCGACCACCCATCGCCAGCACTCGGCCGTCCGGCAGCGTCACCGCCTCAATGTTTGTCCGTGGCGATGGCAATGGTGCTGCAATATACCACTGGTCGCGATTGGCGTCGTAAATCTGCACGTTGTCAATCACAACGCCTGATGCGGCCGTCTTGCCACCGATCACAATCACTCGATTCTGCGATAGCGTCGCTGTGCCGGGAAACTCAACGCCCGTCAGCATCGGTGCCAGCTCTGTCCAACGCTGCGCTGCCAAACTATACGAATACAGATTATTCGAGCCGACATTATCATCCTGTCGGCCACCCATCACCAGAATATCGCCGCCCAGGCCCGTACCCACTCCCGCACCGGCCAAGGCTTCAGGCAATTGCGGCATATACGACCATTGATTCAGCGATGGGTCATAACTCGTGACCACCTTTGAAATGGCCTGCGTTGACGCCGTGCCATTAATCCCGCCAATCACCACCGGCTCACCGCCCGGCAGCGTCGTAATCGCCGTCGCTGTGCGTGGCGTCAGCATCTCGGCCCGGGTCATCCAAAAATCAGCCGCCATCAATTCGCGCGATTCCAGTGAATCAAGCCGCGGACGAAACGCAGAAACTTTTCTCGACATCGATTTGCCAGCTCTACGGAACATATCGCCAGTCCTGTTCGCCTGAGACACCAGACTCAACCTAGATCACTACATTTACCAATATAACCCAAATTCACATCCTAAGGAAAAAGTTTTCAACTGATGGTCATACCACCTTTGATGATTGAATCAATTCGGCGATAATTCCATCAAGAGCCAGCAGCAAGATGGCGTGAAAGGGCAGCCAAAACACCTTTCTCATTGTCAGGCTTCCCCAAAGCATTTTCACCGGGTATCAGGCTGTGATTTCTTCCTGGATGGGTCGTAAGACACTCGCAATCATTCTCGCCGGCGGCCGTGGCTCAAGGCTTGATCCCCTCACACGCGACCGTGCCAAGCCCGCCGTGCCCTTCGGCGGCAATTACCGCATTATTGACTTTGCCCTCTCCAATTGCATTAACTCGGGCCTGAGGCGCGTTTTAGTGCTCACCCAATACAAAGCCATCTCGCTCTCGCGCCATATCGACCAGGGCTGGCGATTCCTCTGCCGCGAACTCGATGAATTTGTCGATGTCATTCCCCCGCAACAGATTTACGGCGAAAACTGGTATCGTGGCACCGCCGACGCCATCTATCAGAACGTCTATACCATCGAACGCACCGGCGCCGAAATTGCCGTCATCCTCGCCGGCGACCATATCTATAAAATGAACTACAGCCTCATGATCGAAGATCATCTGGCCAACCGTGCCGACCTCACCATCGCCTGCCTGCCAGTGCCCGCCAACGAGGCCCGCGAGTTCGGCGTCATGGCGGTTGACGCCAAAAACCGCATCACCGGCTTCGTGGAAAAACCGGCCAATCCGCCGGAGATCCCTAATCAGCCAGGTGTTGCGCTTGCCTCAATGGGTATCTATGTCTTTTCTACCCGGCTCATGTACGACATTGTCATGAACGATGTCGCCCTGCGCCGCGATGAAACCACGCGCGACTTCGGCCGCGATATCATCCCCGGTATGCTGCGCGACGGCCTGCACCTGCATGCCCACCGATTTCAGGACGAAAATCGAAAGCTGAAGGCCTACTGGCGCGA
>JBILGL010000563.1:0-3204 GCA_044351075.1 Isosphaeraceae bacterium
TTTACGCCGATCACGCGGCTTCAGTGGCTTGCCCTTGAGTTGATTCTGCTGGCATTTCTGCTGGGGCTGACAGGGCTGAGCCTGGGGCGAATGATGGCTAAATGGCAGGGCGCCCTGCTGACACTGCTTTTTCTTGGGGTGTTTGTTGCGCTGGGGCATCCGCTGCGAGGTCGGCTGGGGATGTGGCCGATCGTTGAAGGGATCGTTTTGAAAAATGCCGTTTTGTTGGGAACGGTGACGGGGCTGATTAGTCGGCTGGGCTCCATTCGACTGATTGAGGAGCTTCGAATCATGCGATTGCCGGACGAGATCATCAACACCATTTCGCTGATGAGCCGCTATGTTCCGCTTCTGGGCGATCAGCTCCAGCGCATGCGACGGGCGCGTGAATCGCGAATGATTCGACGCAGCTTGCCGGGGCTTTGGCTGGTGCAGACGGGAGGGCTTTCGACGCTGCTTGTGCGAAGTCTGGAACGTGCGGAACGGCTGCACGAGGCGATGCTTGCACGCGGCTGGCAGATGGCGGCGCATTCAGACGAAAAAAATGGCATACTGGCGGACGAGACTGCCAGAGAACAGGCGGCAGCCAAATCAATGATGCCCCGGAACAATTAAAAAGTGGATCTTGCCGAACAAGCCATTCGAATCAGCGGCCTGACCTATCGCTATGCTGATGGGATGCAGGCACTTGCGGGAATTGATCTCGAAATCGATCGCGGCGAGACGGTGGCGATTGTGGGCCCGAATGGGGCCGGTAAAACGACGCTGATGCTGCACTTAAACGGCATTTTACCGCAGCAGAAGTCGAGCTGGTGGGCGAAAGTGAGCCATGGGCACAGCCATTCTGAGTCGGGCGTTTTGCAGACGCCTCAGGCCGAATCAAGCGGTGTCTGGATTGACGGTATCAAAGTTGGCCGTAAGTCATTGCCAGAGATCAGGAAGCGAGTCGGGCTGCTGTTTCAGGATCCGGACGACCAGCTTTTCGCGCTGAGCGTGATTGACGACGTGGCCTTTGGGCCGATGAATCACGGCATGGCTCGCGATGACGCCCGGAAATGGGCGATGGAGTGCCTGCAACTTGTTGGTCTGGAGAATCTTGCGGATCGTCCGCCGAATCATCTCAGCTTCGGTGAGCGGAAGCGAGTCTGCCTTGCCGGCGTGCTTGCCTGCAAGCCAACGATCATTGTGATGGACGAACCAACGGCGAATCTTGACCCGCGGGCCCGCAGGCGATTTATCGAACTGACAAAATCGCTGGAAATGACCAAAGTCATTGTCACACATGACCTTGAGATGGTTCTGGAGATTTGCGGCCGGGCGATTTTGCTGGATGGCGGTAAAGTGGTGGCTGATGGAGTGCCGCGACAACTGCTTTCAGACAAAGAACTTGTTGAGGCACATGGGCTGGAAGTGCCTGTGAGTCTTGCCTGTAAATAAAGCCAGAGTGGCGGCTAAACCACTCTGGCCTCGTTGGATTGGTTGATTGCGGGAAGTTGATTATTTGGCTGATGGAGCGACGGTCGGAGCCGTGACTTTCGGTGCCGTGACCTTAGGGGCAGGCGGGAAGAGGTCGGTCGGCATCGGCTTGATGTCGATTTTGGCCATCTTTTTGGCGTCGGTCACCAGCTTTTCCTGTCGTTCCTGAGCGAAGGCGTCGAGGGCGGCGTTCTTCACATTCGGGTCGTTGGGGTCAACCGGTTTGCCGTCCTTGCGCTCGGTCACGAGAATCAGGTGATAGCCGAAAGGGGTTTCGATCAGGTCTGATATTTCGCCTTTTTTGAGCCCAAATGCGGCTGCGGCAAATGGTTCTATAAACTGGCCCTTGCGGAAGAAGAGGCCCAGATCGCCGCCGACTTTTTCTTTGTTGCCTTCATCTTCCGAAAACTTGTTCGCCGCTTCGGCGAAAGTCATTTTGCCTGTGGCGATCTGCTGCTTGATTTCCTGAAGTTGCTTTTTGATGGCATCTTTCTGGGCGGCCGTGGTTTCAGCCGTTGTTTTCTTCAAAATGTGGCTGGCACGGACCTGATCGCCATTGAAGGCGGCTTTGTTGTCGGCGATGAATTTATTGAGTACGGCGTCGGTTGCCTCGCGTGTGACATACTTTTTCCAGAGCAGGAATTGTTCGAGCTCGGCACGAAGCTCATCCATCGACCGGCCACTTTCTGCAAGTACTTTGGCCAGATCGGTTTTCTGCTCGGTCAGCGCGGTTTTCAATTTTTCAACTTCGGCATCAATCTCGGCAGGGGCGACATTTGTTTTGCTTGCCTTGACAGACTGCATCACCATCTTGGTGTTACACATCACATCAATGGCCGTTTTGTAGATCTGCGCGGTATCGATATTTGCTGGAAGTTCATACTTGGAAAGGAATTGAATGATCTCGCCGCGAGTAATCGGCTCGCCATTGACGGTGGCCAGCACTTCGCCTCGCTTGGTTTCATTTGCCTTTTTCACGGCGGCGGCTTCCGGGCTGAGGGTAGCGGCGGCCTTACCAGCCGGGGCCTGTTGTGCCACTACCGCAGAAGCTGTGAAAATTGAGCAGATTGACAGGCAAATCAGACGAATGCACTGAGCCAGAGGCGACTGATAGAGCATGGAAAATTTCTCCCTTTTTACCGCTTTCGCCCAACCATAAACCATTCGATTGATGATTGGCACAAATTGCAAATGATATGTCGGTTATACCATTTTTGATGATTTTGTCGTTAGGAATTTGAGAGAATTTTCAATGACGAACAGGCATTAATGAATGGAAAAAACGACTTTTGAAAAAACAGTCGAGAAAAAGTTGACTTGAGCCTGTATGATTACGCATCGCTCACTGATAACGATACGAGTTTTCTCAGAGACTACCCGGATATGACTCAGACGACCGTTCAGGCCCTATGCCACTCAGCCGCCATTCAGCCACTCAAATGGGCCCCCAAACCAACCTCCGGATGGATCGAGCTGAGCCCGATTCTGATGGGTATCGTTGCCGAGTGTCGGCCGCTGGTTACCGTTGAGCTGGGCAGCAACGATGGGGTTTCGATCTGTTCTGTGAATCAGGTGATCAAGCCTTATAATGCCGGGATTCTCGATTCTTCCAAGCATCAGCGGTCGTTTTCGGTTGACCCCGATGAGCATCTTCGTCCGGCCGGTTCGCCCGCAGCCAAGTTCCGGGTCGAGATGGGCAAATACTTCACTGGCGAATACGGTAAGTTT
>JBILGL010000564.1:0-3202 GCA_044351075.1 Isosphaeraceae bacterium
TAGCGATTCCTTCATCATCAGGGCTGGCCCCTTTAGGCGGGGCGGCTTGTGCGGCAACTGTAGCCGCGATCAGGCAAAAGGTCGAAATGAGCAGACGCATTTTCATCAGGCTTCTCGCAATCAGTTGATTTTTCAGCAGGAGCGGGGAATGGCCAGGGGTGGAATCAAAACCCGGCCATGCTTTTGATAACCATGAAATTACCGCGATTGCCCGTTGCATTCAAGGCTTCACTGATTTTGGCCTGATCAGAACTCTTGCCTCTGTGGCCCGATGGCGTTAATCTAACGGTAATATCCCATTTTTCATGGGAACCCGCCTGTCGAACTGATCAACAGAGGTAGATTTAAAATCATGATTGACCGAATCGCTGCATGCCGCAGATTTTTCTGCGTATTGTCGCTGGCCGCATGGTCCGCCGTTTATGTTCCTTTCGCATCCGCGCAGGTCGGCCCGGCTGAAGGTCGCGAAGGCCTGGTGGAGCTGGGCAGTCAGGACGCCCGCCTCAAAGGGCATTATGGCGTGCCTGGCTTCAAGGTGCAGATTGTGGCCGCCGAGCCGACGATTATTGACCCCACGGCCATGGCCTTTGATGATCAGGGCCGGCTTTATGTGGCTGAATGGCGAAAAGCCGACCGGATGTACGACACGTTTGACATCGTGAAGCTGCCCGAAGGCGGCACCCAGCGCATCACGCGGCGGCGAAAGGCCACGATGGATATCGTCAAGCGGCTGGAAGATCGAGATAAAGACGGTATTTACGAGTATTCGGAAGTCGTGGTTGACGGTGCCGAAATGCCGTCTTCCATTTTCCCCTGGAAGGGTAGTCTTTATCTGACATGCGTCGGTCGTCTGGAAAAATGGTCGGACGAAGATGGCGACGGTAAATTCGAAACACGCGACATTCTGGCCAATGGCTTCTGCGGGTTCTATCACCACTGGCTTTCGGGGATGACGCTGGGCACGGATGGCTGGCTCTATCTGACGGCCGGCGATAATGATAATCATGTGGTCGGGGCGGATGGCTCGCGGGTGGAAGTATCGCGATGTGGCGGCGTTTTTCGCAGCCGGCCCGATGCCACCCGCATGAATCTCTTTGCCCTTGGCTTTCGTAACCCCTACCGCGACCTTGTTTTTAACAGCAATTTCGACGCCTTTATCGTTGATAACGACAACGAAGATGGCTCAAAATTCCAGGGCGTCAGGCTGATCAATCCGGTGGAAGAAGGCGATTACGGCTGGCGTCTGCTGCCCGGTGCTTTTTGCTGCCGGCCGGATTTTGACCGTGGAGCTGTTGATGGCGAGCTGCCCGGCAAGCTGCCGATCGTGGCCAAAACGGGCCGTGGTGCCCCGGCAGGGCTGGCGGCTTACGAAGGCACGGCATTTCCTGACCGTTTTCGTGACCTGCTGATCTATCCTGACGTTTTCCGCAAGCTGGTGCGGGCTTATGAAGTCGAGCCAAAAGGCGGAGCCAATGTGCTGAAGCGTGAGATTACGCTGATGACGGCCGACGACGACCTCTTTCGCCCCTGCCAGACGGTCATTGGCCCGGATGGTGCACTTTATGTGCTTGACTGGCGATCAAATTCCGGTGGTGCCGGCCGACTCTGGGGCGATGGCCAGTGGGGCCGCCTCTACAAGATCACCTGGGGCGGCACCGATAAGGAACCGGCCATCAAGGCCCGCCCCAGGGCGGACTGGACTCATGTGACGGGTGCCACCGATGCCCAGCTCTTTGAAATGCTGCGAGGCAAGGACTATCATCAGGCTGACCGTGCCCTGCGCGAGCTGGTGGAACGTGGCGAAAAAAGCCGTGTGGGCCTTTTGTCGCTCATGAACGACAAAAAAGCCCCAGAGCGGGCCCGCTGCCTTGGCCTTCAGGGTGCCCGGCAGCTTTGGAATGCTGACACGGAAGCGGCCCTGATCGCCGGGCTTGATGACCCATCGTTCCAGATTCGCCGACTGGCCGCCCAGGCCATTTCATGGGAGCCAGTCAAATCCCGGCCCGATCTGGTCGGCGTGCTGGAATCGCACCTGGCCCGCGAAAAGAACGGTCAGGTTCTGCGTGAGCTGGCGCTGGCGATTGGTCGCCACGCCACGGATAACCCCGCCCGTGCGGGCGAATCACTTTTGACGTGGCTGCATGATCATCAGGCGGCTGATGTTGCCACCCGCGATGCTTTTATCCGATCGATTGAGCGGCTGGGCGAAACAGCCGTGGAAGTGGTGGCTCAGACGATTCGCCTGAGCACCGATTCGCGCCGGACGAATGCCGTTGGCGTCTTTTCGGCGATGAGAACCGAACCGGCCGCCCGCCGACTGCCAGATCTGGTCGTTCTGCCAAATCTTTCGGCCGATGACAGGCTCGTTTTTGTGCGTATGTTCAAGGATATTCCGCTGAATATCCCGGTAGCCACCGTCAGGTTGGTGCAGTATGTGCAGGCCCACCCTGAACTTGACTCACGTATTGAACAAGCCACTCTGCAAAATGTGCGGCTGGCTGGCCTGCCGGCCACAGAGCTGGTCGCCCGGCTGATGGACGACGCCGATGAATCGGTTCGCGTGGCTGCTGTGCAGTACGCTTCTGAAAGCCGCTTCCCCAAGCTGGCTGAAAAGCTGGGCGGGCGATTGACAAATGCCAAACTCAGCACAGCAGAGCGACTTGCCGTTTTGCGTGCCCTGCGCACGACGGGCGCATCGGCCTTTGACCTCATTGCCAAAGCAGCCGGCACGGCTGACCAGGATAGCGCCTGGAGTATCGCCGTGCTGCGTGGGCTGGCAGAAACCGACCGCAAGCGTGCCCTGCCCTATCTTGAAAAGGCCTTGGCGAGTTCGTCCGACGACGTTCGTGCCGATGCCCTTTCGCTTTTGGGCGAACAACCGGCCACGGCACTGCGTCTGGGCCAGCTTTTTGCGGAAAACAAGTTGAAATCGGCCGATGCACCGACCGTGCTGGCCGCCCTGAGGAAGTTTAACAGCGATGCACATCGCGAACTTCAGGCCAAGATTGAAAAGCAGATCGAAGATTCGATTAAGTCTATTGACCGCAAGGCCTTGGCGGCACTGGTCGAAAAATCAGACCCATGGCGTGGCCTGGGCGTTTTTCTGCGTGAAGGCGGGGCTCGCTGCACGACCTGCCACCGCATGGAGCTCGTGGGCGGCAATGTCGGCCCGGCCTTGACGGGTGCTTTCCAGAGCTATTCC
>JBILGL010000565.1:0-3199 GCA_044351075.1 Isosphaeraceae bacterium
AATTTCAATAGGTTTTGGTAAATTCCTTGGCGAGTATTCAATTTCAGTTAAACTCCGTTCATTCAGAAAAACGGATATTTCTTTCTCTTTGCTGCTTTTTGGCCGCAATTCCACGACAACAGGCTAACCCCAATCGCTAGCTTGGAAGTTGCGATTTTTGAATTGTCGTTTTCCGAAATCATAAGATACGCTGCGATTTGATCCGTTAAGGAAAATCAATAAAAAGATCGGTGTTTTATATGGCCGGAGGCCATTACTATTCATAGCCAGCTCCTCTGGAGCCCAATAATAAAATGCTTATTCTTATCGATGGCCGGAGGCCATATCTATTCATAAACGGCTCCTCTGGAGCCGCAAAGAAAACAGATTCATCTAAAGCGCAACTTCAAAGAGCGCTAGCGAGGCAGTTATTCTGAATGATCTTTCTTATTTCTTATCCCTTGCTTACGCTTCGGGTTAGACTTATTCATATTATTATTAAAAATGTGGATTATTAGTAAAATTCCCAGAAGTTGTATCAACTCCGGTTTTCTCTCTGATTTGAGTTTAAGTATTCAATTCATCTTTGTGGCATTGAGAGAAATTTTGAGGGAATCGATCAGGATAATGGTCATATAAACCTGAAAAAAAAACTCCTGATCGCTTAAAATCACGTCTGATTTCATGTAAATTAGTAGTATTGATTCTGTTGCAGATGATCCCGGAGAGAGGCTTGAGTTGAAACTTTTCGACCGTGGTGGGAAACGAGGCACAAACCAGCTTGAACCGGTCGAAGAGCTCCGGTTTCAGGCGCGGTGCCCGGCTGGCCACACGATTGAAGGCCGACGCACCACTGAATTCCAGGCGATTCGTTGCCCGGAATGTGGTGAGGGCGTCTTTGTTCTGCCCACCTCCTGGCTGCCTGTCCCGCCTGTCGCTACCGTCAAAGAGCTGATTCCGCTGCATGCTGTTGGTCAGGCACGAATGGCTCCTCAGGTCGAGGCTGATGCAGAAGATTCGCCAGAGTCGGATGAAGCCAACAACGAAGCCGAGCATCAGCCGACACCGCCCAAATCAAAACGCCGTAGAGAGATTCCGCTCAAGTCGCATCAGCCGGAGGTGGATCAGTCCGACCTCTCGGATGATCCAGCAGCCAGGTACAGCGTTCAGCCAGGTTCGCATGTGAATGCAGCCGAACTCGCCCGGCTGGCTCAGGCGGATGCCGATGAAAAAGCCCGAAGAAAGGTTCGGGGCGAATCGGCTGGGAGTGATCAGGAAGATCAACGGCGACGCAGGCCGGCGAGTGAGATGGATGACGATGCGACCGATGAGCCCGGCGAGGAGATTAAAGAGACGCGTTCGCGTTGGGTCCTGATTCCGAGGCCGAGCCCGAAAGTGGCGATCGGCATGGGTGTGGTGCTGGTGATCGGTTTGACGGTCTTTTTCCAACTGCGGCAGAATCGGCGGGAGCAGCTGCCGCAACTGGCCCAGCGCGGGCGTACGGAAGGCTTGCAAAAGCTCAGGGAAGGTAAATTTGACGAAGCCAAGCAGATTCTGGCCGACGCCGCTGCTGCCTATGCCGAGATGAACGACCGCACAGAGGCTGCTCGGCAGATCACTCAGGCGGCTCGCGAGGCGGCGATTCTGGCAGATCTGGTTGGCAGACCGCTGGAAGAGATTCTCGACCGCTATGCCGCTGGAGGCACGGCCGTGAGCGAATTTGAGGCGATTGAGCAGGGGCGGTCAATTGTGGTGGAGTCTCGTGTGATTGCTACGCCGGAAAAAGGCGGGAAATACGACATTGATTACCGCTTGGCCGTTGGCCCCGGGCCAGCTTCTGCAAGGCCGCTGGGCAGGCTTGATCTGGATAGCCTGAAGCTGATGAGAGACTTGAAGCCCAATGTGGGCGATACGCTGCTGATTGGTGCGAGGCTGAGAAAGCTGGAGCTGGGTGACGACGAATGGGTCGTGCGGCTTGACCCTGACAGCGGTGTGCTCATGACCAACTGGGACGCACTGGCCACGATCGGCTGGCCGGTGACTGATCGCCCGAACGAAACAGCAGAGAAAAGCGAGGCCCCCTGATGCCAAGCCTCAGATCTATATTCATCGCGGTATTATTAACCATCCTTGCAGCTGCAGGCCAGAAAGCCGAAGCCCAGGCCACAAAGGCGAAGTCGGTTGTGACCAAACCAACGCGGGCACCGGTGGAACAGATTCACCGGCCTGAGTGGCTGAATAAAGAGATTGAGATTGAGGACCGTATCTCTGATTTCGAAAAGCACGGTAATAAATATGAAATCATTAAGCTTAAGGGCACCTCGGTGCCGCTGGTTCTGCCGGCCCAGCTTCGTCTGGAAAGGCCAAGCCCACTACCGCGAGGCCGATTCTCGGGCCGGGTGGTGAAGATCGGGCGCGTGATTGAATTCATGGTCTCAACCATGGAGTTTCTGCCGTCGGAACGCGAGGAGATGGCTTCGAAAATTGCCACCTTGCGTCCGGATGACGCCCAGAAGCGGCTGGAGCTGGCTTCATGGGGCGACTCGATTGCGACCCGATATAAAGACCGCGAGCTGGCCGCCACCGTAGCACGCCTGCGGGCTGAGGCTTATCGGATACTGGGGGCGATGCCCGACCCGCCCGGCGCCAGGCCCGGCTCGGCCGCCCTTTCCGCCGCCGACGACGCCCAGAAGGCCGGAGCCGACACGCTGACGGTGCAGGCGCTGGCACATCTTGGCTTTTTGCGGGCGTTTCAGGGTATTAAAGATCAGGCAGGGCTTGAGCAGCTTTCGCGGGAGATTGCCCGACTTCTGCCGGATTCCACCAAGCCGCAGCCGGGCAAGCTGGAAGCGACACTCAAAGCCGAATTTGAGAAAAATCCAGTGCCCGTTTATATGTCGGCCAAAGTGGCTGATCGCCGGCTTTTTGACCGGGAGCTGATGGCCAATGTGCTGGAAAAAGGGCTTTTGATGGCGGCCGTCAATGCACCTGAAACCACGGATTCACTGGTGGAAACAGCGATGCGTGCCCTGCCCGATCGGCCTGAGCTTGCGGACACAATACGCAATCAGGGGCTGCTCAAGCTGGTGGAGCGAGCGGACAAGCTGGGCCGGGATGACTTGATCAAGCTGATAAATCAGGTCCGCGACAAATTTGGTCAGGCAGACCTGGCCCGTCAGATGGCCCGGAAGTGGCTTGACAGCCGTCAGGCAAGGCAGCT
>JBILGL010000566.1:0-3174 GCA_044351075.1 Isosphaeraceae bacterium
GTATTGCAATAAGAAGTTTGCACCCCATGAGCTTTCCATGGATCACGTCGTCCCGCGCAGCCGGGGCGGCCCAGCAACCTGGGAAAACATCGTAACGGCTTGCCTGCGTTGCAACGTCCGTAAAGGGGGCCGAACACCTCAGGCGGCTGGTATGCCGCTGGTCAAGCAGCCCGAACGCCCACGCACCAGCCCTCTGCTGAACACCAAGCTCAGCAATCGAAAATACGAAAGCTGGCGCATCTTTCTGGAAAACAGTAACTGGTCCATTGATATTTCCTGAATTGATTCTTCGCATGGCACGAATCTTCGTGCCATGTTTAATCTTGTCTCCTGGCTTACACTTGCCGGATGCGTCCGCATCGGCCGATTGGTTTTGTTACTTAGGTATGGCCACTGGCATGATGAATGATCAATTGTTTTACATTTTGTTGAGAATCGATGAATTTGCATGAAATTGGATAGGCTTTTGGGAATATGTCAGGTTTTGTCTGTTTTTTTATCCCTTTTTCGAATAAGTGTGGGTTATGGCGGATCAGTACCTTGACCTTGCCATTCGGTAAGGTCATGATATGGAGAGTCCCTCAAGCTCATGTTTTCGGTCGCGAAGGCGATCATCTAGAAAAACACTGAGTCGAAATCAGACTACAGGCACCCTCTCTCTCAAAAAGGCTTTTCATCCCTCACATATTCAACTGTGTGATGTTGTGAAGAAATGCCGGCCATGCACTGGCTTGCTGATTCTGTCGGGCATTAACCAGAGATAAC
This sequence comes from Isosphaeraceae bacterium, assembly GCA_044351075.1. Classification (GTDB taxonomy): domain Bacteria; phylum Planctomycetota; class Planctomycetia; order Isosphaerales; family Isosphaeraceae; genus QWQI01. The sequence continues at coordinate 766 of JBILGL010000566.1, forward strand.
GATTCAAGCGAGAAAAAAGATGACACAGATGACGAATCGACGCGACATAATTCGGATCACGGCCGCCAGTGGCCTGGTCCTGCCGTACCTTCGCCCAGGCCGGACGATGGCTGATGAAACCAAGTCGCCTAACAGTCGTCCGCGGATTGGCTCGATTGGTTTGGGCGGGATGGGTAACGGCGACTCTTCAGCCGCTGCCCGCTATGGCGACATTGTGGCCGTGTGCGATGTGGATAAGGATCGGGCCGAGAAAGCCAAGGCCAGCGAGCGGATTGGCAAAGGCAAGGCCGACACCTACGAAGATTACCGTAAGGTGCTTGAGCGTAAAGATATTGACATTGTCACCATCAGCACGCCTGACCACTGGCACTCCAAGATTCTGATCGAAGCCTTGAAGGCCGGAAAAGATGCTTATTGCCAGAAGCCGCTGACGCTCACAATTGACGAAGGTAAACAGATCTGCAAGGTGCTGAAAGAAACTGGCCGGGTGGTTCAGGTCGGTACGCAGCAGCGCAGCGAGAACAACAATATGTTTCTGCTGGCCGTGGCCATGGTGCGTGATGGCCGGATTGGCGATGTCAAGAAGGTGACTTGCTCGATCGGCGGCGCCCCCAAGGGTGGCCCGTTCAAGACGGAAAACCCACCGGCCAACCTGAATTGGGATATGTGGCTGGGCCAGGCGCCAATGGTGCCTTACATCAAAGAACGCTGCCACTATGAATTCCGCTGGTGGTATGAATACTCAGGCGGCAAGATGACCGACTGGGGTGCCCACCATGTTGATATTGCCATGTGGGGCCTGGGCCTTGATAACAGCGGTGTTGAGAAGGTGGAAGTGCTCAAGGCCGAGCATCCGGTCGCCTTCAAGAATGGCTACCCGACTGTTGACAACGAATATAACTGTGCCACGACATTTCTCGTCAAATGCACCTGCCCAGGTGGTGCGGAAATTCACATCACCGACTCGGGCGAAAACGGCGTGACCTTCCAGGGCACGAAGGGCTCAATCTTCGTGAGCCGTGGCGAAATCGTTTTGAAGGGGATGCCGATTGACGCCCTTTACAAAAACCCTGTCTCCGATGAATTGCTGATGAAGCTGCGAAATGGCAAGCGTTTCGACGGCCACATGGGCAACTTCATGGAATGTGTGCGCGACCGTGGCAAGCCAATTTCCGACGTCTTCAGCCACCACCGCGCCATGACGACCTGCCACCTCGGCAATATCGCCATGCGTTTGGGCAAGACGATCAAGTGGGACGCCGCCAAGGAACAGATTGTTGGCGACGAAGAAGCCAACAAGTGGCAATCACGCGAGCAGCGCAAGGGCTACGAAGTGACTGCCTGATAGGCTTTGATAAGTCGATGACAAACCCTGAAGCCCGCCTTTTTCATAGGGCGGGCTTTTTTGATTTTCAGTAGATGGTCATGAGAATGACACTTTTATTTAGCTAATCAACTCAAATTAACAAATTTCTCTGTTTTTACTATTTTGTGAAATTGTTTATCGATTTTCATTCATATTTACCGATATGAAAGTTGGTGTAGTAGCCATTGGGAACGAATAGGATGTCGTTTCTGACTACTCAACCGGATCGATTCAGGATGGATCACAATGGGACGCAAACCGGCGGCCTTGATAGCCTTAGGCTTGATCGCACTTTTTTTTCAGATTGCCGGGTCTAACCATGCAAATGCTCAGTCGGCGACAGAGCCTTCTGCACCACTGACTTCAGATCCGGAAGCGTCGTTGCTGGGTCGGGCGCCGGGTGATTCCAAAATCAATTCACTTGACACGACCCCGGTGAATCAGGGGTTTGTCGGGGCGGCACCGGGGCAGAGTGCACCGAGGGTTCCGATCTCAATCACACAGCCGGGCGGCACTTCGCTGGGGGCTCCGCCGTCGTCGGCTTTAGGCGCACCGACGGCTCTTCCCATATCCGACCTGCCTGTTTATGGGCCACTTGATCTTCCGAGTTTGGGTGTAAACGAGTTAGAAGGGCCTGAAAATGGGCTCTCGCTCGATGCCGCGATTGAGCAGCTAGTCACAAGTAATGTCGAGCTGAGGGCTCGGGCGATGGAATTGCCGCAAGGCGATGCCGACATCCTCACGGCGGGCCTGCGGTCCAATCCCTTTCTTTATTTTGACACCCAGCTCATTCCCTACGGCAAATTTGATGACCGTAAGCCGGGTGGTCAAACACAATATGACTTAAACGTCACCATGCCATTTGATCTTTCCCGCAAGCGGCAGGCGCGTGTGCGGGTGGCTGTGCAGGCCAGACGGGTGCTGGAAGCACAGTATCAGGACGCCGTGCGGGTGCTGATAAACGACCTCTACATTGCTTATGTTGATGCACTTTCCGCCCGCGAGACGGTGCGTTATGCCCAGGCCAGTTATGAAAGCTTTGA
>JBILGL010000567.1:0-3171 GCA_044351075.1 Isosphaeraceae bacterium
TGCCGTTGATGAATGTGGTGCCCCGGTAGTTTCGATCTGCGGTGGCGAGCCACTGATCTATCCGGGCATTGGCGAGCTGACGGCCAAGATTCTGGAACGTGGTAAGGTGGTTTACCTCTGCACCAACGGCATGTTTATTCGCAAGAAGATCGGCGAATTCAAACCTTCCAACCGCTTTTTCTGGAATGTGCATCTGGACGGGATGCGGCAGAGCCACGACATTGCCGTCGAGCGTGAGGGTGTCTTTGACGAAGCCATTGACGGCATCAAATGCGCCAAGGAGCAGGGCTTTATGGTCTGCTCAAATACCACCGTTTTTACCGAGACAAACATGGCCGAGCTTGACGAGCTTTTCGGCTATCTGACGAGCCTTGGGGTGGACGGCTTCATGATCGCCCCCGGCTATGAATATTCAGCAGTGGAAGTGCGGGAGATCTTCCTCAATCGCGAAACGATCCGCTCGAAATTCAAGGAAGCTGAAGCGATGTTCAAGAAATATCGTTTCAATACATCGCCGATTTATCTGGAATTTCTCCAGGGCAAGCGGGAGATGTCGTGCACAGCCTGGGCGAGCCCAACGCGAAATATCGGTGGCTGGAAAGGCCCCTGCTACCTGATTACGGATATACATCACAAGAGTTATAATGATTTGATAAACAACACCGACTGGGATAACTTCGGCTACGGCAAAGACCCTCGCTGCGAGAATTGTATGTCGCACGTGGGCTATGAAGTGGCCGCAGCCGTGGGTGTTAATAACAAGCTTGGCGATACGTTCAAGATGATCGCCTGGCAATTCCTTTGATCGATAGAGACGCGAAAAGGCCCTGACATACGATGAACGACCGAGCGGAAACTGTCGATTCCGGCGGTCGTTCGCGCATGATCGCCCCTCCGCCCCACCGGGCTGATATCGGCATTATTGCGGCCTTACCGATTGAAACCGGCGATTTGATCGACATGCTGAAGAAGGTTCGCAAGTTTAAGTCGCCACAGGGGCTGACAGTCCTTGAAGGTGAATATGAAGGCCGTATTGTGGCATTGATTCACAGCGGCATGGGCCGGGAGCGGGCTCGCCGGGCGGCAGAACATCTGATATTTGGCCATCGCCCCTACTGGCTGGTGCATCCCGGTTTTGGCGGGGGCCTTGATCCTGCGTTAAAACTGGCGGATGTTGTCCTTCCTACAGAAGTAGTGAATGCGGCCGGTGATTTGGTGGAAATCCCACTCAGGGCCGACTTGTTGCCGGAAGGGATTGCAACGGGGCGACTTTTGACAGTTGATGAAATTGTGCGTAAAACGACGGAAAAGGCTGACTGGCGAGAAAAGTCGGGCGGAGTTGTGGTGGATATGGAAAGCCATGCCGTGGCTGAACTTTGCCAACAGATGAACCTGCGCTGGGTCGGCCTGCGGGTGATCACCGACACCGCAACAGAAGAATTGCCGCCGGAGATTATGACCATTACCGGGCCAACTGGTGCATTTCGGCTGGGGGCAACGATCGGGGCACTCTGGTCGCGTCCGGCCGCAGTGAAAGACCTGCTGAAGCTGCGCGAGTCAGCGATTATTGCGTCGGATAAAATCGCCCATTTTGTCGGGCATTTAATATCATCACTCCCAATCCCGTGAATTGAAGCGAATTGAGAGGCTATCAACGGATCGGGTCCGTGCGCCAGAGTTGGATTGCTCCATCGTGCGAAACGGTTGCCACGGTATTACCATCAGGAGTGACTGCGATGTCGTTGATTTTATCCTGATGAATTTTGTAATAAAATGATTTTACATCCGTTTTAAAATTCCAGATATGCAGAGCACCAGCAGTGTCGCCAGCGGCCAACAGATACTCATCTGCTCGAGGGATAAACTTAATTGTATTGATTGTTTCACCTTCTGTTTCCCATATGATAAATCGTGAATAATCATTCATATTCCAGACAGTGACTCTGCCCGATTTCTCAGATGCAGCAAGAAATTTACCATCTGCTGAAAAACTGATGCTTGTGGCTTCCTGCTTTGTATTCCATTGATTGATTAAAATTCCTGTTGCAATATTGTACAATTGCACTTTTCTAAACGAGCATACAACCAATTCGTTTTCAAATCCCGGCCGAAATGTAATTTCATTAAGATCTTCCTGCCGATCTCCCAACTTCTGTAAGATCGATCCATCATTTGCATTTCGAATATATATAATTCCATCATGATCGGCTGAAACAAAATATTTTCCGCCAGGGCTGAATGCAATTGCATAAATTTTATTTTTGTGTTCCGGCAGATATTTAATTAATTTACCAGATTCAGTTTCCCAGAAAGCGAGATTGTCAAATACATCATTTTCATTTTTACCAAGGCTGCAAGATGCGAGTACTTTGCCATCAGGGCTAAATGCAACTCGGGAAACAGTCGCTGTGTGAGCCTTCCATCCTCTTACTAAGCTCTTCCTTTTCCAGTCCCAGATGCGAATCGTGAGTTTGTCATCACCATCGTCGGATGAAGTGGCCAGCAGACGGCCATCAGGGCTGAATGCAGCGCCCCAGACTTCATCCGTATGGCCAGGCAACTGGTCCAATTGCTTTTCTGGTATTGATTCTGGCCAGAAACGCATCAGAAATCGTTCGTCAACAAAATAAAAGCTGTTATCGATATCCGAGTTGAGAAGATCAGGTGGATTTAGTTCAAATGAAAGTGGAATTTCTTCGCCACTGTTCAAATCCCACTGCTGGCTGCCGGATACCTCTGCAAACTGATTGTAGTGATACGTAATCAGCCGATTATTGTCTGCAATCAATTTAAATGGATTAACTTCATTAAAAAATGGAGGCTTTCCAGCATTAAGGTTTCGACGCTGGTTGAGAGCAATCGATTGGCCGATTTCAACATCGATAATCACACCATTCATCTTTGAATCAACACATACAATTTTTTTCTCAGGAACTGCCCAGTCGAAAAAACTCATTGGCAGACTGCCTGTTTTTCTCACAATTGATGACGTTGTGCGCAATTTTTTCAAATTCCAGATCGATATGCTGTAACCATCACGTGCAAGAATTGCAAGCTTATCGCCCGATATGACTGATGTGTAAGATCCTGTCAGAAAATCAGATTCATTGCCCAGATTGAAATCCAAATCAGAATGATCTGTATGAGTAAGATGCAATTTCTTTGCAGGGT
>JBILGL010000568.1:0-3164 GCA_044351075.1 Isosphaeraceae bacterium
GAAATCGGCTTCGATTTTTTTGGAACCAAGGCTGGAAAATGAGGTCATTTTTAAATTACATTGTGTCATGCGTGAAGAGCCCTGACTTGATGGCGTGTTAATTGTTGCAAACCTCATCATACCATGAGGTTATCTCTTCGCGCAATCCCATTAACAAGAAATTATTGATGAAAAATCCGGGCTAAAAGTTTATGAAAGCCAGGAATAACAGGAAATCTTTAATCAAATTTGAAATTATCAGGAATTGATCTTGGCAGATTCGGAACGATCGCTATTCTTTAAGACAAATGAGGAAAATGTATTGTAAAAATATGGGAAAATGAAAATGTAACAAAGTGAAAATAAGATATTATAAAAGAATAAACATTCATTTAACTCGTTTAATTAGATAGCTTTACAAGAATATTATAATTTATTTCTTACGATTGGCATGGCAAGTGCATTCAAATAAAACCATCACGAGGCGAGCCTGCTCGAGGATGTCGAGCGGGTGAAAACGAAAAAGAATCAAGAAAGTTGCCTGATCGTTCGATGAGATAAAGTCGAAATATCGATTGTGGCGACGATGCGGAATAATCCAGGGATACGGGTTATCCGCGATCAGTACACACAGGGAGGTCCTGATGACTCGGAATCAGAAAAATATCAAGCCTGGGATGGATCAACTGGAACGCCGCGAAGTGCTTACTTCGGGTGGCCCATCAGATCAGGCCCAGTATATGCTTGAGCTGATTAACGAGGCACGGACGAACCCATCGGCGGCTGCTCAGCGTGCGGCGACAACAGATCTGGCTGAGCTGAACATGACGATGGATTATTACGGCGAGAGCATCTCAGCCGCAACTTCAGCGATCGCCAGTGCTCAGCCCAAGCAGCCACTCGCCTGGAATGATAAGCTGGCCGCCGCCGCAACGATGCAGTCTCAATATCAGGCGAATATTGGTCAGCAGACGCATTCAGGCCCCAATGGCATGGATCTGAACAGACGCATGGCCGTCAATGGTTATGATGGCGAAGTCATTTCCACTGAAAATGCCTATGCCTATGCCGACTCTGTTGATCATGCCATGCAGGCTTTTCTGATGGATTGGGGCGTGGCTGATAAAGGCCATCGCCGCAACATTCAGCAAAATAATGTGGGCCGAGATCAGTCGTTTAACGAAGTCGGCGTTGGTATTGTCAGCACCAGCAACAGAAATCTTGGGCCACTGGTCGTTACCCAGAATTTCGCCCGTTCATCAAAGAACCCGACTCCGAAGCTGGTGGGTGTGATCTACACCGATTACAATCGCAATAATTTTTACACACCGGGTGAAGGTGTGGATATGGTTCAGATTCGTGCCCAGAACTTGACGACCGGCGAAGTTTCGACCGTAAACAATTGGGATTCTGGCGGCTATCAGATGGATCTTGCCCCAGGCCGCTATCGCGTCTCAGCTCGCAGAGGCTTGAAAGCTCTGGGTGTGCAGGATGTGACGATCGGCAATGAGAATGTCAAAATTGACTTTGTCGCCGATCTTGAATCAGCCCCAACGATTAATGAAACCCAGACAACACCTTTAGCCACGCCTAAGGCAGTTCAGGGTCGATCAATGCCGCTCTCTTCAGTCAAGGCTCTGGCCAATTCGACACGATTTGACCTGACCAGCATTCGCAACTGGTCTGCCTGGAAGGCTCGCGGTTGATTGAGAGAAAAGTTTCAATGATCAATTGAAATCTTTTCAAAATCATAATTGAAATTGAATCATCAAACCCTGGGCTTCGGTTCAGGGTTTTATTTTTTGCCTGTTCGTTCGTTTTTCGGTGAATTTGCGTCGCAACGATTGGTCAACTCTGGCATAATCAGGTGACCCCAGATAATGAGTCGGCGGCTTACTTCATCATCGCCCCGGCACTCACCATTCAGAAATACTTTAAACAGGGATAGCCCGCATGAGGCACTGGCAGATAATCAGCCGCTATTTCTTAATGACTTGTCTTTTGCACATCATCTCTGCCAGCCTTCAGGCACAGCAGAAAGATGGGTTGATTCCCCATGCGCAGGACGCACCTCCGGGCCCTGCCCTATCGCCTGCCGAAGCTGTCGCCAAAATGAAACTGCCGCCCGGTTTTGTGGTGGATGTTGTGGCCGCAGAGCCCGATGTGGTGAATCCGGTTTCGATGACATTCGACGACCGAGGTCGTATCTGGATCACCGAGAGTCTGGAATATCCGCGACGAGAGCCAGGCAAGGGCCGCGACCGGGTGAAAGTGCTGGAAGATACCAACGGCGACGGCATGATTGACAAGACTTCAATTTTTGCTGATGGCCTGAATATTCCTTCAGGAATTGCCATTGGGCATGGTGGCGTGTGGGTAGCCAATGCCCCCGACCTGCTCTTTTTGAAGGATACAGACGGCGATGGAAAGGCAGATAAAACCGAAGTGATCGTGACCGGCTTTGGTCGCGATGATACGCACGAGCTGCCCAACAGCCTGACCTGGGGCGCGGATGGCTGGCTTTATGGCTGGAATGGCGTGTTTAATCGGTCGCACATTGAATATCGCGGCAAGAAATACGACTTTACCTGTGCTATTTTTCGGATTCATCCGGTCACTCGCGACTTCGAACTCTTCTGCGAAGGCACTTCAAACCCCTGGGGCATTGCCGTAAATGCGGATGGTGAGCTTTTTGCGAGCGCATGCGTGATCGACCACCTCTGGCATTTGACACAGACTGGTTATTATCATCGTCAGGGTGGCCCTTATCCGCCTTTTACTTGGAAGCTTGAATCGATCGTTGATCACCTGCATCAGAAACGGGCTTACTGCGGAATCACTTTTTTTGACGGAGCGAATTTCCCCGCCGAATTTCGCCGCAAGCTCTATATGGGCAATATTCACGGGAATGCGATTAATCTTGATACCGTGGTGAAAAACGGCTCTACCTATAGCGCCAAGGCCCAGAATGATTTTCTTCAGGCCAACGATGCCTGGTTTATGCCTGTCGTACAAAAGACAGGCCCGGATGGCAGCCTTTATATTGTGGACTGGTATGACCGCTACCACTGCTATCAGGATGCCAATCGAGACCCTGCCGGCATTGACCGCCTCAAGGGGCGGATTTATCGTGTCAGATACGAGAAAAACAGCCTTTTGCCTGTGGACGATCTGGCAAAGAAACC
>JBILGL010000569.1:0-3163 GCA_044351075.1 Isosphaeraceae bacterium
CAGCTCGCTTGAGAGGCCCCGGCACCACGATGCATGCCACCGGAGCGGCCATGAGGGCAGGCACGGTGAGGGTGAAGGCGTGCATGGGCACGTCGCTAATCGTGGGGAAGCAGCCGTCGTTGACCTGCTGCTGGCGGCAGACGGGGTCGAGCCGCACCAGTTTGATCTTAACGGGGTCGAGAAAGTCGGCCACGGGCGGGTCGTTAAAGGCCAGATGGCCATTCTCGCCGATACCGGCACAGAGAATATCCACCGGATAGGCCCGCAGCAGTTCTTCGTAGGCAAGGCAGGCGAGCATGGGGCGTTCGGTGCGTTCGCCGGGAATCAGGTGGAGCTTGTCAGGTGTTATGCCGACTCGCTGAAAGATCTTTTGATTGAGGAAGTTGCGAAACGAAGCGGGATGATCAGCCGAAAGGCCGAGATATTCATCCATGTGAAAGCCACGCACCCTCGACCAGTCGAGCGAATTGTCGGCCACCAGGGCTTCAAGCATCTCATTCTGGCTGGGGGCAGCGGCGAAGATCATGCGGGTTTCGGCGGCCCGGGCTGCGTGGGCCTTCATGGCGCCAGCGACAAAGGCGGCAGCGGCCCGGCCCATGGAAGGGCGATCGGGATAGACTTCAACCGTGAGCGACTCAAACTTTCTTCGAACAAGCACTTCCACGAAAAAATCTCCTGCCGGGCCTGCTGGAATTGACGTTAAGCCGGTTCAATTCCCGATAGATGGAATAACGGATTGGACTCTTGATCTATGACAGCTTGATCGTTTGCCCGGCCCCGGTCAAGATCACGGTTGGCTTGTCAAGCCATGGCCGATCGATCAAAATCATCTGAAGTGAGGGGGAACGATGCCCCCGGTGATTTCAGCCAGAGGAGCTTTGAGCCTTGGAAAACCGCCAACTGCCAGGCAGAAATCCTCAGCCATCCACGACAGACGATTCGGCGACCATCAGGAACGAGTCCCATGTGCTAAGCTGGCTCAAATCAAAAATCACCGGCAAAAAAAATGGCGGGCCAAAAGGCGAGCCCAGCAATCAGCCCCGATTCAGCAATGTCTGGATCAATCGCGAGGCGGGCAGCGGCTCAGACATCATTGCCCGTCAGGTGGCCGCCCGCCTGAACTGGACGGTTTATAACGAAGAGTTTATTGAGATTATCTCGCGCCGGATGAAAATCAGCCCCGAGATGATTCGCACGCTTGACGAGCTGGCCCCGGGCATGATTCAGGACTGGCTCCTGCCCCTGCGCGAGCAGCATTATGCCCCACAGGAAAACTACTTCGAACACCTCGACCATCTCATTCAGGAGATTGGCAGCCTGGGCAGCGCGGTGATCGTGGGCCGTGGGGCTGGCTTTGTGCTGCCTGCGGAAAGCACGCTGCGAGTTCGCCTGATCGCCCCCCTGCCCAACCGTACCGGCCGGCTGGCAGACCGCATGGGTGTATCGCCCCGAACGGCCAAACGTGCCGCCCGCGACCTCGACCGACGCCGCAAACAATTTGACTGGGCACTTTATCGCAAAGATTCTGACGACCCGCACCACTACCACATGACGCTCGACACCAATGCCCTCGGCCTGTCGCTTTGCAGCGACATGATCACGCTGGCCGTGCTTAAGGGCATTCCCGCAGGGCAGTCATCTGGCGGCCGGGTGGTGAATATCGAGCCGCGCCCGGCTGGAAGTCAGGAAATTACGATTATCTCCGATTCCCCGTCGGCCCCGCTGAAGTGATAGTCAGCGTCGTCCATGGCGAAAAGGCACTTGTCTCTCCTGCAGGTGTCACACCCCGGGCCGTGAGCGTGTAAGTGCCCGGATTGAGCACAGTAAGCGACCTTGCCTGAAATGAACCATTGGGCTGCACCATTCCGCGTGCAATGATGTTTCCATTCGAGACATCAAGCACTTCCAAAGCCATATTCGGCGCGTATCGGCCCATAAACGTGGGCCTGCGGCTGGAAGTCACCGGGTCGCCATTCGGGTTCTGGTTCTGAGCTCTGGCCAGTTGTGGGGCACCCGGTGTCGGGATGGACCAGCCGACTGTCGTCGCCGAAAAATACATGTAGATATAATTATTCGTGACGGCATACGATGGCTGTGTTGAAGTCTGTATCGCCGCCTGAGTCACCTGCGTCATATCATTCTGAAGTGATGTGACGATCGTCGGATTGGCACCAGCGGAAAGCAGCAGTTCACCAAAGATTTTATTAATCGCACCGGCCGACTGCGCACTGACACCCTGATAAGGCACCATCGCCTTAATAATCTGATTCATCTGCTGACGCAAGTCAGGGGCCGTCTTCGATGGCAATGTGCCCAGCAATTGCGCCAGATTGGCCTGAATCGAAGCAGTAACCGGCTTGGGGATAATTTGTGTCGGGTCAATTTCATAAAACGATGCCGGAACGCGCTGAATGCGTAGATCGCGGCGAATCTGCCAAGGGTTCTTCGTGCTGCCGCCACCCGGAATGGTCTGCGGGCCAGCCTGCTGCTGGTTCATCCCCGGCAAGCCCCCCTGAAGCCGCGAAACGCTCATGCATAGCCGCTGCTCAAGCACTTGGTCAGCTGCCAGCCCATCGGGAATAAACCGTCGCGATCTTCGTTCCATCGTCATGGCCCAACCTGTTCTGCCGTCGGTCGTTATGAAGCCTTCCCTGACATCACAAACCCAGCCGGAGAATTTGATCATATCAGTATCACTCGTTTTGACCAGTCCAGATTTTTCAACCAAACCAAAGTGCTACCTGTAAATTCAAACAAAGCGAAGCCTGATCAAAAAGGCTGTCGTTTTGAATCAGAGATCATTTCTTTGGGAAAAGAATCCTTGAATTTGAAGGGGTTCATGATCGATTAAAAACAATTGGTGATTCGGATGGGACGATGTCATTCTGGATAACAACATCTCTTTGTGCAGGCCAAATAAAAGAGATTCAAATCGAAAACCCATTCATTTCCTGCGTTGGCATCAATCGGACCCATTTATTACCATTTCGTTTCGCATTTTTTCTTAAGAGTTTTGTTTATAGTATCTTACGATTGCCTTTTCAGCCGTTTTTCAGCCCTCTGGCCAGTTTTTTGTCATGCTGATTCTGGTATCAATTGTATTATCTGATCAATGAATGAAAACTTGACTAAAAATACAATTGATTATTGAAATAAAGTGTGA
>JBILGL010000571.1:0-3150 GCA_044351075.1 Isosphaeraceae bacterium
CATCGATCAGATGGTTCAGGCGAGCGTCAAACGCTGCCTGGCCAGCAATCGCTGCCACATCATACAGCGTAAATGAAGCATTGTGCCAGCTTGGCCGATCCACCGGATCAAAGATCCACGAGCCGACATCCCAGGTGGAACGCCCGCCGGGCAATATCGCCGAAAGCAGCTCGCACCATAGGCCGAAGCCATAACCCTTATGACCTGCCATTGGTGCCAGTGCAACATGATCCGGATAGAGTTTTCCATCTGTCGTCGGATGCCCATCCGGGCCGATCAGCCAGGTGGGTGGAATTGGCTCGCCCCGGGCAATTGCTGCATAAACTTTGCCGCCCGCCACTGCGGCCGTTGCAATGTCCAACAGAATAGGGTCGCGACCGGTGACGGGAATCGCCAGAGCGATCGGGTTGCTGCCAAGCACCGCTTTTCTTGAGCCAGGGGCGGCTACGCTGGGAATGTCATTACCCGTGACCATGGCGATAAAGCCTTGCCTGGCCGCCTCGGCTGCGAAATAACCGGCTGCACCAATATGCCCCGTATTTACGAGTCCGACATAAGAAATACCAACGCTGCGGGCTTTCCTGATGGCTATTTGAACCGCAGCAGAGCAGCCAATCTGCCCCAGCCCCGATTGACCATCAATCACCGCCCAGGCTGGCCCTTCCCGCTTCACTTCGGGGCTGGCTGTGGCTGAATAACCACCGCCTCTGAGTTTTTTCAGGTAGCCCGCCAGCAGCTTCGTGCCGTGTGTGAATACACCCATGGCATCTGTCGTGACCAATGCTTCGGCCGTTGTTTTTGCCTCATCGCTGCCGACAAGGCAAGCAATCAGTGTCTCACTGACAAATTGAAGAAGATCACAGATGGAAACCTTGTTTGTCATGTTGATTTAGAGCCCATTCACGATATTGGGCAGTTTTTCGCCCTTCAGGGCTGATGCGGCAATGCTTGCAGCGGTTTGCCGCAATGTTCTTACTGCCTTCGGGCTTGCTGATGCGATGTGAGACGCACAAACCACCTGTGGCATTTTTCGCAAAGGGCTGTCCAGCGGTATCGGCTCCGGGTCGCACACATCAATCGCGGCGGCTGCAAGATGGCCTGATTCCAAGGATGCAACCAGTGCCGCGGTATCTACAAGATCGCCCCGGGCAAGGTTAACCAGAATCGATCTGTCTTTCATCTGTCCGATCGTATCAGCATTAAGCATTTTTCGGGTTTTTGCAGTCGAAGGGCAGTGCAGCGTGACGATATCAGAACTGGCAAGCAATTCTTCGAGCGAAACCGGTACACAGCCGGCTGCAATGATCATCTCAGGTGAGATGACCGGATCAAAAACCAGCCTGCGACATTTGAAAGGTGAAAGACGGGCGGCCACTTCGCGACCGATTCTGCCAAAGCCGATGATTCCTGCGGTCTGGTCTCGCAGCGTCCGCAAGTTCTCCAGTGAGGTGGCAAGCCCCCAACGGCCTTCGCGAATATGAATCGTATTCGGCACTACCTGGCGCGTTACGGCGAGAATGAAAGCGAGTGTATGATCCGCAACTTCATCGATGCAGTAATCGGGTACATTGCAGACAGGGATTCCGCGAACTCGGGCTGCTTCGAGATCGACATTATCTACACCGATGCCGTATCGCACGATCACCCTGGCATTGTGCATGGCAGCGATGACTTCGGCTTTGATCGGGGCAAATTGGGTGATGACAGCATCAGCCCCGGCAACAAACGGAATCAGCGACTCTACGCTTTTGAATTGGCCACCTTCGAGCGAAAAACCCTGAGGCAAAAGGATTGATTCTTCGACTTCAAGCGAAGGAAATGTGTAGTCGGTCACAACAACTCTGGCCACGCGAAACCTCGGCTGATTGGTTTGGTGTTTGGGTGCAAGTTTGAGGCAGGTTTAAACGGAAGTGTAACAGAAGCGGATTTTGATTTCAAACAGGGCAATTTTTCAGGCAGAAACGTTTTTGGAAGAATTCTCAAAAAAGCCATAGGCCGGTGCATCTTAATGAAATCTTGTGCTTGCTTTTTTTGAATGATTTTTCCGAAGGAAGCCTTGTCTCCTGCTGCACTCTATATTCTTAAGAGGAATTTGATACAATTCTCTCAACTACCCGCCGACAGATTCATGATGGAATCAAGCATGACGATTTTTGACCTCTCCGGCCGCGTTGCCGTCGTTTCCGGGGCTGCCCAGGGCATGGGGCGGGCCACCGCTATAGCTCTTGCCGAAGCCGGAGCCGATCTTGTGCTGGTAGATCGCAACCGCGATGGAGCAGATGCCACGGCCAGTGTGGTAAGCGGTTTTGGGCGACGAGCGATCGTTGAAACCACGGATGTTTCAGATCCGGAGGCCATTGCACATCTTTTTCAGAAGGTTGACGCTGAATTTGGCCGCGTTGATTTTCTTGGGAATATTGCGGGCGATGGCATTCTGGCCAGGCCTGAAGAGCTTTCAGTTGCTGACTTGCACAAGGTCTTGCAGAATCTGGTCGTTGGCCGTTTTTTCATGTGTCAGGAGGCTGGCCGCCGCATGCTTGCCAAGGGCTCTGGTTCGATCATGAATATCGGCTCACTGGCCAGTTCCACAGCACTTGGCCGGGGGCATATCGCTTATAGCATGGCGATGGGGGCCGTCATACAAATGACGCGTGAACTATCCACTGAATGGGCATGCCGTGGCGTGCGTGTCAATTGCGTGACTCCTGCGCAGGTTGTAAACCCAAGTCTCACTGCACGGATGGAACAGGATCCGACGCTGAAAGGTCGGTTTCTGCGAGGAATTCCGGCCGGTCGGCTCGGTCAGCCTTCGGATATTGCCGGGCTTGCTGTATTACTGGCATCAGACGCCTCGGCCTGGATTACTGGAGCGATCATCCCGATGGATGGCGGCAATATGGCGATGAATGCGGGCGGCACTCCGGGGCATGAACAACATGCCGTGCAAGCCTTTCGGTCTGAAGAGAAGAGGTCATGAGAAATGCCTGAAAATCAGCCTTTGGAATTGCCTGCAAACGACATTGTTCTGAAGCTATATCGCACGATGCAGGTGATCCGGCAAACGGAAGAAGAGCTTGCCCGCTGCCACCAGCGTGGCCTGGTTCTGGGCGCATGTCATACGTATGTCGGTCAGGAAGCGATCGCCAGTGG
>JBILGL010000090.1:0-10574 GCA_044351075.1 Isosphaeraceae bacterium
AGACGATCGTGTTTGACCACGGCAAAGACTCGGCAGGTGTTTTGTAAACCTTGCCCAGATAGAGCGTTTCAATGGGAATGGTGGCGGCTCTGTTAAGGTTTGACTGAAAGAATCGCAATGGGCCCGCCACAGGCTCGCACCACCATGAGGGGTTCCAGAAATAGACGGAAATAACTGCTGTTAATAGGGTTAAGCAATACCCGCGAATGTTCCGGCGGGAGACGCCGCCCAGCAAAAAGCCGAATGAGATGGGAAAGAGCAGAAACCAGCCGGATAACTTGGTGGCCATTGCTGCCCCAAGCGTAAGGCCTGTAACGACTTGATAAAGACGGGCAATTTTCTTCGAGTCGCCACTGATCGATTCTGAAGTGGCCAGTAGGGCGATGATCCAGAGGGAGTTCAGCAGACCGTCGTATGTCGCATAATGCCCCAGAGCAAATAGGTGGGGGCTTGCTGCCAACAGTATTGACGAAACTGCCGCCGGCTTCCGGCCGAGTCTTTTATCAAACACGTAAAATGTGAATGCACAGGCAATTGCATGAAAAAGCATTGTGCCCAGGCGGGCTCTGGCCAGCGGTTCTCGCCAGGGCATGAAAAGATCACCGATGAGGCCGACCATGGCATAAAAAGGCGGGTGGCCATGCGGCTCTTCACGGGCAAAGGGCCAGAACCAGCCGATTACCCGCGGATTAAAGAGCAAATCGAGCCGCGAACCGACCTGGGCCTTATTTGGTGGTGCAAGACCTTGCTGCTGAACGAGTTCAGTTGATGGAGGCGCCCACGTTTCAGCGAACCGGGCAGGGTTGGCCATGGCGGAAAACCAGAGCCGGACGCGTTCGATCCGGCCCAGCGTATAGCCTTCATCCCAAACTATCGAAAGCCCCGGCTCGGTCGCGATCAGCAAAGACAGAGTTGCCAGACCGGTCAGGAGCGGGAGCCGGATCGTTTGCACAGGGAAGACCTTTCAAAGGTCAGGCCGATTCCTTTTTCCGCGGCTCTTTGGTGGGCTTGGTGGGCGGGTTGTCAGCCTGGTCAAGGAGATTGGCTTCCTTCCGAATCACTTCAGGCGTAACGACATAGGGACCCTTGTACTTTTCGACCTTTTCCGGCAGGTGGAACATGGGGTCGAGCATAATCTCTTCGATGATCGATCGGAGACCACGGGCGCCTGTGTCCTTGGTCTTGGCTTTTTTAGCGATTTCGACCAATGCCTCCTCGGTGAATTCGAGCAGGGCACCTTCCATGTCAAAAAGCTTCTGATACTGCCGAACGAGCGCATTTTTGGGCTCTTTGAGGATCTTCACCAAAGCCTCTTCGGTGAGTGGCATCAGCGGGCAGATCACTGGCAGTCGGCCGATGAATTCAGGAATGAGACCAAATTCAAGAAGGTCGTCAGAGGTCACTCGATCCAGAAGATCGGCCACTTCGTTGGCTTTTTCCTTTTGGGCGGGGCCGGCGCCGAAGCCGATGGCCTTACGACCGATCCGCTTGCTGATGATCTGGTCAAGGCCAACGAAAGTGCCGCCGCAGATGAAAAGGATATTTGACGTATCCATTTGAATGTACTGCTGTTCGGGATGCTTTCGGCCACCTTGTGGCGGGATGTTGGCCGTGGTGCCTTCGAGCATCTTCAGCAGGGCCTGCTGCACGCCTTCGCCGGAAACGTCGCGTGTGATGGAGACGTTGTGCGTGGTTTTCCCGATCTTGTCAATTTCGTCGATATAAACAATACCACGCTGGGCGGCTTCGATGTCGAAGTCAGCCGCATGCAGGAGTTTAAGCAGGATATTTTCGACGTCTTCGCCGACATAGCCGGCTTCGGTCAGGGTCGTGGCATCACCGATGGCGAAGGGGACGTTAAGGATTCGTGCTAACGTCTTGGCCAGCAGTGTTTTACCTGAACCTGTGGGGCCGATCAGAAGGATATTGGACTTATCCAGTTCCACTTCTGATTCTTTTTCGCCTTCTTCGTGAACGAGGCGCTTGTAGTGATTATGGACGGCAACAGAGAGGACTTTCTTGGCGCGATCCTGCCCGATCACATAAGCATCAAGATGCTCTTTGATTTCCCGGGGTGTGGGAATATCGGTAAAGAGCGTCTTGGGAACGCCTCGACGACGTTTTTCTTCGTCGAGGATCGACTGACAGAGCTCAATACATTCACCACAGATGAAGACATCGCTGGGCCCTTCGACGAGCGGGCCGACATCGCGGAAACTCTTGCGGCAGAAGGAGCAGGAAGCATTTTTCTTGGCGCCGCCCGTGGGCCCGCCATTGCCATTGCCGCCGGATGGGCCACCGCCGCCACGCTTGCCAGATCCAGAACCTGAGCCGGGTCCGCCTGTGACGTCCTTACCTGTCAGCATGCCTCATCCTTTCAGCCTCCCTTTTAGCTAACGCCTTCAGGGAGAAGAAGTTGTCAATCCACACCATCGGCCAGGGCAGTGCAGCCCGATTACCTTCGTCCTGTGCACGCAATCGTTTATTTCATCGACTCAGGAAGTGGGCAGGTTAAGCACCCGGCGTCACAACGCGCGTCAGTCGATGGGGTCTTGCGGATAGTTCATCTTATGAGACCTGTGCGATTTGGGCAAGATCGGCCTTGAAGGCTTGCTCTTTTTTAACGCCCTTCCAGATGACGAAGCAGACGCCGATGTGGCGAACTGATGGTCAGTCGGCTCATTGCATGGGGGCTGAAAAAACTGAATGGATGCTTTAATTTCAAGAGGCTCTCGCCAAAGAGAGATGAGGGATCAAACCGTAATTCGTAGAGGGTCAGCTCCATTTTATGGGTGGTAACGACATAGGGAATGGTTTTGATCTGAAGCGGTTCTGTCTGATCAGTTTCGGCGCCCAGAGCATTCAGAATTGACGATGCAAAACTCGGCGGGCTACCATCCCACGACCAGCCGGTGTCGGCGCGTTTTGCCGGATCGGCCCCAGATGTCCAGAATGTTGGTATCTCCCAGAAGTCAGACCAGAGACCGCTCGAGGGACGTTGCATTAACAGAATGGAATGGTCGTGACCATTTATGATTATTAATGCTGATTCCTTTCCTGTTTTAGCTGGGGTTTTCGGAGGCTTGACCGGAATTTTGGCCGTAAGGCCTTTTTGATACGATTGACAAAGCTCTGAAACTGGGCAGAGCAGGCAGGATGGTGTGTTTGGGGTGCAAATCATGGCGCCAAGATCCATCATGGCCTGATTGAAATCGCCCGGGCGATCGGGGTCAACCAGCAATTCGGCTTGATTCCAAAGTTTTTTCAGTGTTTTTGCATCATTAATGCTTTCATCAAGGGCGGCGAGGCGGGCATGTACACGAATTGTATTGGCTTCGAGAATGGGGGCCGGCTGGTTAAAGGCGAAGGAGCGAATCGCGCCGGCGATATATCGCCCGACCCCTTTTAATTTCAGAAGATCAGCCTCGTTTTCGGGGAATTTTCCCTCGTAATCTTCGACTACCTGCCGGGCCATTGAATGAAGCTGTGTGGCTCGCCGGTAATAGCCCAGACCCTCCCACATTTTCAGGACATCAGTGACCTCAGCCCTGGCCAGATCATGAACTGTCGGAAACCGATCAAGGAAACGCTGATAATAAGATTTGACAGTCGCGACGGTTGTCTGCACGAGCATCATTTCCGAAACGACGATTCGATAGGCATCACCCTCGTTATCCCGCCAAGGCAGGACTCGACCATGGCTTTGATACCAGTCGAGCAGCTGCAAACGAATCGCCGAAATCTCGGCCGGTGCAAAAATCAATGAGCCCTGATTGGTATTCGACAAGTTACAGACTTCCTGATCGTTGTATTTTCACAGAGATTCTTCTCGTAAATGTATTTTATCATTTGATTATCGCTGAATAAAGAGCATAAACCATAAAGATTACGAAATGCAATTATTTTATTTAATTATAATATTATATTATTTTGAAATTGAATTTGCAATCCCGTAAATGCATCTTATATTCCAGTTACAAGGAAGAGATGTCGCCTGTATGGAGAACTCTCGAAGAATACGCACTTTGAAAATTGCAACTAAAAGGGTAAAAGAGATGCGACCGAATGATGAAGCACCGGGAAATGAAATCGAAAAAAAGCGAATTGAAAGACAGAATCTTGCAGTTCAGTATATGCCGCTGGCATATAAGATTGCCGGCAGTTTTGCGAAGAACTGGAGCTGGATGAGGGACGAGCTGGAGTCTGAGGCCATGGTGGCACTGGTTGAGGCCGCCAATAATTATGATCCTGCCTTCAATACGAAATTTACAACATATGCCAGGATCAGGATTACGGGTGCTCTGACCACTTTTCGAACCAGAATGATGCAATCGGTATCGGAAACAGAAAATTCGAGTGAGGATGGAGAAACACTCGAGCAGAAGAAGGTCTGGCGTCACACAAAACCGACTTCAAATTTAAGTTTGGACGAAGTCAACAATTATCTTCAGAAGTGTAATAATGCAAGTTATCATGCGAGAACTGAAGAAAATCTGGCGATGATGGAAGAACTTCAGGAATATATTAAACGGCTGCCACGGCGGCATCGTGCAGTGATTTCCGCGTTTTATATTGAATCGAGTGAAGTTGAGGATGTCGCGAGGCGATGCAGGTGCTCAGTCACCCGCCTTCGCGCAATTCACCGCGAAGCTGTGAATATGCTGCTTTCTGGCGATCTGATCCCGAAAGTGTCGCGAGCACGCATGAAAAGATGTGTGCCATTTCAGTCGGGTTTACCGAGCCGCGGATCGAATCAAGATCGAATCGAGTCTGAAAACTGATGGATTCGCTCTGATTCATCGGGCTCGCGCATCATCAATTGCAATTATTAATTTGTTATTTATTTTATTAATTTTCATAAAAAAAGCGGGACGCTCAAGGCGTCCCGCTTTTGCATATATGCAAAGTCTTGATTGTCAGGCAGCACGCACTGTGCGTCCTTCGCGGAAGAAGCTCGCGATTGATTTGACGACATGCTCCTGCGCATCGGCTGAGAGTTCCGGATACATCGGCAGGGCCAATGTTTCTTTGGCGGCAGCTTCTGCATGCGGGAAATCGCCGGGGCCATAGCCGAGGCTGGTGAAGCACTTCTGGAGGTGCAGCGGCACGGGATAATAGATTTCCGAGCCAATCTTGCGGCGACCGAGCGATTCCTTAAGGGCATCGCGCTGGCCATCTTTCACCCGGATCACAAACTGGTTGAAGACATGATGACGGCCTGCCAGCTCAGTGGGCAGAATGACCGCATCGTCGCTCAAATATTTGTCAAAGAGCTCGTGGTAGCGTCTTGCGACTTCACGACGGGCGTTTGACCAATTGTCGAGATGACGCAGCTTCACCCGCAGAACGGCCGCCTGAAGCGAGTCGAGCCGTGAGTTAAAGCCCACTTCGTGATGGTAGTAACGGGGCTCCATGCCATGCACGCGGATGCGAGCCATGCGTTTGGCCAGGGCTTCGTCGTGTGTGGTGATCAAGCCACCATCGCCGAATCCGCCAAGATTTTTGGATGGATAGAAGCTGAAGGCGGCCACTTCTCCGAGATTACCCGAACGCAGGCCGTGGTATTCCGCGCCGATGGATTGGGCGGAATCTTCCAGCACTGGCAGTCCGCAACTGGCAGCCAGGCGGCGAATCGGTTCCATTTCGGCCGTCTGGCCGTAGAGATGGACGGGCAGAATGACGCGGGTTTTATCCGTAATCGCCGCTTCAATTCGATTGTGGTCGATATTGTAGGAGACTGGGTCGATATCGACAAAGACTGGCCTGGCACCGGTACGCCAGATGGCCCCAGCGGTGGCAAAGAAGGAGTATGGGGTGGTCACGACTTCATCGCCCGGGCCGACTTCCCAGGCCATGAGCGGGATGAGGAGTGCATCAGAGCCAGAGGCACAGCCCACGCCATAAGGAGCCTGGCAATAATGGGCCATTTCGGCTTCCAGGCCGCTGACTTCGGGCCCGAGAACGAACGTCTGCTCACGCATGATGCGAAGAACAATTGGCTCGACCTCGTCGCGGATGGTTTCGTACTGAGCCTTGAGATCGAGTGCCGGCACAGGGCGATCGCCCCAGTTGTCCGGCCATTCCATGCTGATGGTCGCTTCCGACATTGCTGGCACACTCCTTTGTGCAGGCCATCGGCAGGTCAATCCTGAAGCCTGACATGGCCAAATGGTTTCAGCGATCCTTGCCGAAACATAACGATTTGATATTCGTTCCTTGAAAAATCGTCAATATGAGTTTCCCTTTTTACACTTTTTTGTGAATTTTTCAGGGCCAAAGTGCGAAAAGGTGGGCTAAGTTGATTCGGATTCAGAACTAGCGTCGAGTTCACCAATTCTTCTGCTCACAAGCTCATCCAGCAGCGGATGAGGGCCCAGCGGCGTGCCGAGATGGAATTCGACGGCCGGGAATTGGTCCCGAAGGGCATCGCGTGCTTCAGTCAGGTCGCGCCTGATATGTACCCCTGCTGAGAGAAAATAAGGCACCATGAGCACAGAAGTTGCGCCTTTGGCGACGCAGGCCGAACCACCGGCGACGATATCGGGCTCGGCAAGCTCCAGATAGGATGGTTCGATAATCGAGTAGGGCAGAGAATGGTGCAGACGAAGTGCCAGATCTGCGAGTTCCTGATTGGCCTCCTGCCGACGACTGCCGTGGGCAATGAGAAGCACAGCTTTATGATTTGTTTTTTCAGATGGTTTGTTTTCAGGCATTGGGTTGATATCGAGCGTGAAAGTCTCTGTAATTGTCCTTATTTCAGTGTATGCAGACGGGAAATTATTTTGGAGAAAAATAAAAAAAGAGCCTGAAGAACAGGCTCTGTCGTGGTTTCATCCAAGGCGGGCAAACAGTCGGACGAATCAGCCGTGGGATTTGTCAAAATCGGCCTTGCGGGCCACGTTCAGCCAGGTGTGCACATGTGGCGAGCCGTGGAAATACCAGGAGAAGGCAGGGCCTTCGAGCTTCCAGACGTCCCAGGTGCCATCGTTGCCGACGTCGCCTTCCTTGTAGAAGGTCAGGCGCATGGCGTCCACACCGCCGGCGGCTTCCACGCAAGCCATCAGCTCTTGCACATCAGCTTCGCGGAAGGGCTGGGTGCCGGCCTTGATCAGGTCTTTGACCATTGATTTCTGCTGCCCATCAAGCCCGGCGATTTTAATGCCGACTTCAGGGAGCTTGTCGCCGGCCAGCTTGATGGAGCGGGCGTTATCCTCAGGGCCTTTGGGGGCAAGGGCAGTGGCCTGCTGCTTGTCATCAAAGGTTTTGAAGATCTTGTTGGCCAGATCGCCCTGATACCACCAAACGTTGTTGGTGTGTTTGGCGTCTTCGTTGAAATTGCCCTTGGCTGCGTGGCCATAGAAAATTGGGCCGCCGAAGGCAACGCCGTCCACCGAATTACCGTCGGAACGAAGGGTGTCGTGCCGGCCTGAAAGAACCCACTCGAATGGCTTGTCGGTATCCGGCTCGCCAAAAATCGCGATGTGGTAGCCTTCAAAGCCGCCGTAGTCGTCGTCCATCTGCCGCATGTATCGATCGTAGCCATCCTCGCTGGTGAGATTCTTGAAGATCTCGCGGCAAAGCTCCTGCTGCTCCATCGTCAGGTCTTCAATCTTGGGCTTGGTGATGGCCCAGTTATTGCCGATGCGTGAACGAAGCGGGTGATCGAACGGGAAGCAAAGCTCTTTACGCTGGCTGTCTTTAAGAGTTTTGAAGAGGCGGGCAACGGCGGTTTCGGCCTTGTCTGTCCGCTTGGGGCCAACGGTCGCCTGATCGGCCAGAAGCTGGGGGGCAATCGCACCGGTCAGGGCGGTGGCCCCAACCGAACGCACAAACTGGCGACGGCTCAGGGATTGCAATTGGTCTCTCAGTGAATCGCTGCTTGACATTTTCGGAAGGCTCCTCTGGTTTTGAAGGTCGTCACTGGGGTGAGTCGGGCAGGCTTGATCGGAATTCCGCTTGTATTTCATTCAGACTACGAGAGCCCGCGATCAGAGTCAATCTGTCATTCATTTTTCTTTCACGGGCGGCGGACTGCTGGCCCTTGGGATGATCTGGTAAAGCCGGATCGCCTCAGCAGACCATCCCTCAGGACTGATCTCGCGGAAGAAATCAGGCTTTTCACTGATCAAGCCGGGGCGACACCAGTCAGGAATGATCATTTTGGCGTATCGGGATGTATCTACCAATAAACAGGCGGCATTTTGCTGGTTCAGGGCCGTGTAAGATTGATCAATTGAAGCATTTTCTGGCCAGACTACTCCCCAGCGGCCACTGCGCCAGTAAACATCGCCGGGATGTCGTGAAGCGATGATGGCATCTTCTGGCAAATTTTGGGTAATCCAGTGGCAAGCGGCATTGAAGTCGCGATCCTGCGGCTGAGATTCAATTCGACACTGCTTTTGCCATGTGTAAACACCAAACGGAAGCGATGCTGCGGCCACGAGCCAAGGGGCAAGCAGGGCTGTGGATTTTTGTGGCATGAATTTCGACAGGGCCAGGGCTTTTTCAACACCCGCTGCACTTGCCAGAAGCACAAGCGGCACCAGTGGAATGAGGAATCGGCCCGCTTCTGTGAAGGGCCAGGCAACCAGCATCAATAATGAGATGAGCAGATAAATCGCGGCGAGGCGTGTGGCTTTCTGTTTTGTGAGCGAAACGATCCCGATGGAGAAGACCACAAAAAAAAGGGCGGCGAATAGATAGGCAACTGATTTCAGGGCAGGGCTGGGGCGAAAGATGGTTGCCGTTTCGAGAAAGGGGCCAAAGAGCGAATCGGGCAGGCGGATGAGGTAGAAAAGTGATTGATCAATGAGCCGTTGGCTGAGGCTTCGGGCCTGTTCATCAGAGGCAATCAGACTGGCCTGAGCGGGCTTGCCGGAGGTGGCGATCCACCAGAGCCACGGGCTGATGGTGAGGGTGGCGGATGCGCCGATGCAAAGGGCTGTGCGAAAGTGTCGCTGAGTCAGTTCGTGCACCACGATGGCGGCAAGCAGGGCAACAGCTGCCTGACGTGTGAGAATGGCCAGGCCGATGATGCAACCAGTGGAGAAATTCTTCATTAATGACTGCGGAGAATTTGACTGATCAACGAGTAAAAAAGCCACGGCCGAGAGCAAAATAAAGAGTGATTCGCTACGTAGTTCGCCGGCGAGTCGAATCCAGAACCAGTTAGCGATGAGTGCAACGATGAGCCCGGCAGCAGCTTGAGGGCCTGATGTGCGAACAAACCACTTCGACCAAAGCAATAGAGAGCAGGCAGAGATGAATATGACGAGAGCATGTGCGGAGAGAGTGGGGCTGACGATTTGGGGCGGGATCATGCGCCAGGTGGCGGCAAGGGCTATGGGCCAGCCAGGCGGAAAGTGGGCGTGCAGGGGGCTGTCTGGCTTGTCGATTTCACGATATCCCTGGCCTTGGGCAAGCGAGAGGCCAAGGATGGCATAGCCGGTTTCATCGAATCGGGGCTGGGAATTGAAATCAACGGCAAGCGTCAGGAGCAGCGACAGGACCAGAAAAAAAACGAATGAAATGGGTTTTGACAGAGGCATTGCCATGTAAAGTTGCAAGATGGGATCAGAGAAAATGGGATTGATCAATGTTTTGTTTGTGAATTATTTAATCATAATCAAATTGATCGCTTTATTGAAAGAGGACTTCTGGTGGTCTGGTGAGATCGAATTGTGATAATGTGTGGTGAAAATGATTGCATTTTTATCCTCAGGGGAAGGGGTCAGGAAGCTGAAAAACCGTTGGCGAGGATAACAGATCATGCAATGAAATGTTTAATCAGAATAAGTGATGATTTAACAGACAATTTCAACTGAATCTGAAGCAACCTTGCTGACTATATCATATCGCATGTCGAGACAGGCTTATTTGCCAATAAGGAATCGATCTCATTTTTCGATCTCTATATCTTTATGTTGCATTGGTTGGCGAAAAGTGCTAGATTGTAACGGAGAAGAGTTCTCTCCTTACACAGGAAGAAAGATTATCGCCAGGCGGTTTCTCATTGTTCTTCTGATTTTGCCGTTTCTGCCTTCCCCTCAAGGTATTGATCGCTCGTTTTTAAATCATATTTCTTCATGGTTTGAGGCTCTTTCGACGGAATCTGGGCTTGAAGATCCGGGTTCGCAGGTGATTAAACAAACTGCTTACGATCATTTGCAATTGGCGAGTTCTGAAAGCCCTGAACTGCCGATAGATTTCATTGAAGATTCGCTGAATAAAGAAAAAGAAGTTGAAGAAGAGGAAGAAAAAGAGAAAGAGTGCCGTGAAAATAATGACCCAGAGTCTGAATTTGTAGCCGTTTGGTGGGCTTTCAGCAGTTCAGATCATCATGTTGATATTTGGCATGAGCGAGAGATACATTTTCACATTAATTACTCAATTTCCGGCCATTTTATTTTACGTTGTTAATTGTTTGTATCCAAAATCTTTAATCATAAATGCCCATGCGTGATGCATGTTCATATGATTGCTGATTGATTGCCTGGATTAAAAATTGTGCCAGCTCGTAACGAGATTTGGCAATGAATTTGCACAGAAAAACGCATGTCAAGAGACACGTTCTG
>JBILGL010000572.1:0-3146 GCA_044351075.1 Isosphaeraceae bacterium
TTTCTTCGTTTTAAGCTCGTCGATTGAAGTGAGGATTCTGTCATCATCAGAGTTATTATCATCCTCTGGTCGCAGCCGAAAAGCATGGAGCTGATGTTCCATCGCGTCAAGCTTGGACTGCTTTTGCAATAAGGCGGCACGCAGGTTTTCGTATTGCCGCTCTAGCATGCTTTCGCCATCGGGCGAGAGAATCTTTGATTCCAGTAAAAGCTGTTCAATTAACCGCTGATATTCATCGAGCTCACGCTGCTGATTAGCGAGAGCACTGCTGACATGTTCCCGCGAATTCTTGATACGATCTTCTACTTCCTGGCTCACCTGCTGCATGAAAGTGGTCATGAGCTTATCAAGCAGCATGGTCACCCTTGCCGGATTTGAGCCCTTGAGCGTAAGCACAAAGACATTGGTGCCAGGAATTGGGCGAACTGAAAGCCCTTCAGCGATCTCGTCGGCAACATCCTGATCCGTGCCATCAAGCCGTGCTTCTTCAAACATGCCTACCTTCATGGCAAGCCCACGACTTCGAATCAAAAACGCTTTATTGGCGACAAACTTATCGTTTTCCTGACCGTTCTGATCAATCGAAACAGCCATCATATCCTGCACATGACCGTCAAAATCTGGCGGCTCAATCTGGAGCTCGCCGACCGCCTGATATTTGTCAGGCATTCGGATCACTACAATTGCCAGCAAAAGAAAGCCGGCAAATGTAATGCTCACCAGCAACCAGAATCGTCGCCGGATTGCCATGATGTAGTCGGATATCGACTTGGAATTTTCAGACATCGGCCCGGGGCCAGCCATAGCCATGGGGTTTTGATGCATTGAATGAGGGATTCGATCCATGAATCTACAGGCTCCACCGGCACTCCGGCCAGATTCCGAAACGGTTGTCAATCCATCGTCAGGCTTCAGAGGAGTTCATCATTTGTAACGATTCTGCTGTTCGCTGGCAATACCCCGCCGGGAAATTATCCGAATCTATTCCAGGCTGGTTCAAATCACTTCCATTGCCGGTTTATCTATAGGACCTGTGGGCAAATCCAATGAAGTTTCATGTGATTGCGATTCAGACTTCGCAATTTCAGTTTGTTCTGGGAATGCCAATATATATTCAATCCGAATGATTGAGGACTGAATCATCCGCAGGCTGTAACGGTAGATGATATCTGGATCGAGAATTGACCGCTCATCATCGATGAAAATCGTGCATGTGATCATCTGAGTGCCACAGGGCAACTCGAATCGCCAGCTCAGCGGAACCGACGCCGATTCACTTTCGTAACCGACAATCGCTGTTGCCGCATTAGCCGGGCTTGCCACCCGAAGCGATGCAATCCCTAGATCTCGACATGCCGACTCAAATAGTACCCAGACACTTTGAGGGTCACGACAAAGATCCTGCTTCTGAATCGTTGTGAAACAAATCACTGCGGCGGCTCTGTCCTGTCTTCCACGAGACATTCGGGCAGAAAGATCGCTACGCAGTGTTGTCAACTCATCTCTCCGGCTCATCAGCACTACAAGAAATGCCGTACATCCAGAAAGCCCCAGCGTTAACGCCAGAAACTCGTGATTAAATGCCAGGCCCAGAAGCACTACACCGCAGAGAAATCCCGAAAAACAGTATAGCAAGACCGCCGCCTGACGCGGATTAAGGCCCAGGCCAATCAGAAGGTGATGAATGTGGCGACGGTCGGCCGCAGAAAGCGGGAGATTTCGCACCCATCTTCGAAAAATGGCCATTGCCGTATCAGAAATCGGCAGTCCCATCGCCAGAATCGGAAAGAGAATCGAAACCGCCGAAGGCCCTTTCAACGAACCTTCCACGCCAATAACGCCCACCATTAGTCCAATCAGCAGGCTGCCGCTATCACCAAGAAAGATGCAGGCTGGATGCCAGTTGTAGAGCAAAAATCCAGCCAGACCACCTGATAAAGCCACCGAAAGAGCTGCCGGACCAATATGAGCACCATGAAGCGCTATGATTGTCAGCGTTCCGCTGACGAGCAGGCCGACTCCGCTGGCCAGACCATCCATGCCATCAATCAGGTTCCATATATTCATGCAGGCGATGAACCAGAACCATGTGATCAGAAATCCGGCCGGGCTGAAATGTAAAATCGTGCCGCCCGCAAACGGAATGTCGATCGCAAAGAAATCGAGATTGAACATCGCACCCAGCATCGCGATACGCTCAATTCGAATCCCACCGAAGTAGAGAATCATGACACAAAGCGATTGCCCTAATAGCTTTATGCGAGGGCGAAGCTCCTGGGTGTCGTCGAGAACACCGACAATCAAAACGATCACCGAAGCAAGCCAGATGGCGAGCTGATGAGTCGCCCATCGAGGAGAACTTTCATCGGAAGCGTGGCGGCTTTGAAGGTAAGCTGCGATAATCATGCCGGCAAAAAGGCCAACGGCCAGAGCAAGACCACCCATGCGAGGTGTGGCTGAGGCATGAACTTTGCGATTATTATCCGGCTTGTCAATGGCGCCGGCCCATCGTGCAAGGCGAGTCACAAATGGTGTTGTTAACACACATAAAGTAAACGACGTGGCGAAAACCAGCAGAAAATCATTGGCATTCATGCTGGCCTCGTTTCATTAATCTAAAACCTTCAAATTCTTGCGTTCCAATAGTTGCTCCAGAAGAAGTGTTCAAACAATTGATCTCGATGCGTATCAGCGGGCTGAAAAACACTACTTCATTATATATGATTCTTACGTACAAATCCATGATTTCCAGACCCGAGGTGCTCTATCCTTGCAACTTGCGTAAGTATGATACGACCGGAATAATTGGTCAAGGCTGATTCAGAATGAATTCACAGTCTTAAGAGTTCTGCAACAAATTGAAGATTATTTCAAACAAAATGATTTCCCCAAAAATCATTCAATGGTCATCCTCGTTTCCCGGAGCTTCAGTTCAAAAAATCATAAATTAAATGTGATTTAATTCATTATTTCATCGAAACTTAAACCGTGCAAAAACAGTATGGTTTATCGCCCGGATCGAATAGTTTATCTTGAAGATCAGGGCTTGGTCGCTTCGATGACACCGCAATGAGCAAGCGTCGGACGCTGCTTTTGCGAATTTTCCACCAGCCAGCCTGTTTCACGAAAGAAATCCAGGTATTCCG
>JBILGL010000573.1:0-3139 GCA_044351075.1 Isosphaeraceae bacterium
TCTGAATCGCCCGCGACATGTTTGGCTCGCGATGAATCAGCCCTTTTTTCTGAAGGGCCTTTAAATGGCACATCACACCATTGGGGCTGTTAATCTCAAATTCCTGCCCAATTTCCCGCACCGTCGGCCCGTAACCCCGTGTCTGAATCTTTTCCCTGATGAACTGATAGATATCTTTTTGCCGGGGAGTCAGTGCTGCCGTGCTCGGTCTCGCCATCTTTCCATCTCCACAAATGCTGATAGAATCCTGTACACTGGTATCGGATTTACAGTTGAACAAATCCACCGTTCTGATCAAAATACCATCTGAACAGAATTATATCAACAACTATTCAAAAAAAATCCAAACTACTGTAAAATTCATTTTCAGGAGAAAAGTGAAGATTGATTGCCAGCCTGCACGGGTTTGATTAGTCTGTGAGGAAGCATTCCATCAAGTAAAAGCACGAGAACTGTCTGAGCCATGCCCAAAACGATTCTGGCGATTCATGCCCATCCGGACGATGTCGAATTCCAATGTGCCGGCACGCTTTCCCTGCTGGCCAGGGCCGGCCACAAAATTGTGATTGCGACGATGACGCCCGGCGATTGCGGCTCGGCCACGCTTCCCCCTGACGAAATTGCTGCTGTGAGGCGATCGGAAGGCAAGGCGGCTGCCGATTTGATCGGGGCCCATTATGATTGCCTGGAATTTCGCGATCTGGCCATTTTTGAGAATGAAGAGTCGCGATGGCGCGTGACCGAGTATCTCAGGCGAGTCCGCCCGGATATTGTGATGACGGCACCGCCGGTTGATTACCTTTGCGACCACGAAATTACGCACAGGCTTGTGCGCGACGCCTGCTTTGCCGCACCAATACCGAACTATAAAACCCGCCAGTGGAACCCATCCGCCGCGATCGGCCATATCCCACACCTGTATTTTATGGATGCGCTGGAGGGCTTGGACCGACGCGGCGAGAGGCAGGCCGTTGACTTTTATGTTGATGTATCAGAAGTGTTTGCAACCAAGCGAGAGATGCTGGCCTGCCACGCCAGCCAGCGCGACTGGCTGCTTAAGCATCATGGCATTGACGAGTATCTGATTGGCCAGGAGCATGCTTCGCGTGCCCGGGGCAGTGAGATCGGGGTGGAGCATGCCGAGGGCTTCTGGCAATATCGTGGCCATGCCTATCCGCATGATAATTTGCTGGTCGAACTCGTTGGTGCAAATGCACGTTGCATAAAATAACGGGCGAAAATTCCGAAAAATTTCGGATCGGGAGTGTATGGAAATTCATCCAGTTGACACGAGCGGACCGATACCACTATACTCCTGAACAAGTCGAGGGGCGGTTCATTGTCTGGCCGCCTGCTGATCGACACCTGGCAGGATCTATATAGACTCTGGAGAGAGAAACCAATGGGCGTTAAGGTTGGCATTAACGGGTTTGGACGTATCGGTCGTCTGGTTTTCCGCGTCCTGGCCCAGTTTCCCAACGATTTTGAAGTCGTTGCGATCAACGACCTTTCCGACGCCAAAAGCCTGGCACTTCTGCTCAAGTATGACAGCGTGCATCGCCAGTTCAACGGCACGGTTGAATCCGAAGCCGATGCCCTGATCGTCAACGGCAAGCGGATTCAGATCACCAAGGAAAAAGATCCGGCCAACCTGCCCTGGAAGGCTCTTGGCTGCCAGATTGCGATTGAATCAACCGGCTTTTTCACCAATAAAGCCTCACTCCAGAAGCACATCGACGCTGGTGCCTCTCGCGTTATCCTGACGGCTCCTGCCAAGGATGACCTTGATGGTACCATTGTGCTGGGTGTGAACGACAACGAACTCAATAGCAGCATGCGGATTGTTTCCAATGCAAGCTGTACCACTAACTGCCTTGCCCCTGTGGTGAAAGTTTTGCATGAAACTTTCGGTATTGAAAAGGGTCTGATGACGACCTGCCATGCCTACACCAATGACCAGCGCGTGAATGACCAGATTCATGCCGACGCCTATCGTGCCCGTGCTGCGGCCATTAACATCATTCCTTCAACCACGGGTGCCGCCAAGGCAGTGGGTGAAGTGCTGCCGGCCGTGAAGGGCAAGCTGACTGGTATTTCACTTCGCGTGCCTGTGGCCGATGGCTCAATCACCGACCTGACAGCCGTTCTGAAGCGGAATGTCACGAAAGATGAAATCAACGCTGCGATCAAAGCCGCTGCGGAAGGCCCGATGAAGGGCATTCTTCAATACACCACCGACCCACTTGTTTCGTCGGACATCATCGGCAACCCTCACTCGAGCATTTTCACGGGTGAATGGACGCAGGTGATTGAAGGCAACATGGTCAAGATTCTGAGCTGGTATGACAACGAATGGGGCTATTCCAATCGCGTGGTTGAGCTGGCCCGCAAGCTGGCTCAGCTTGGCTGAGGCAATTTAGGAGCTCTGCCCGCCAAATCTTTTGTGGGCAGGCATCTTGATGGCCAATCAGCTGAAGATTCATAGGGTATGCATTCGGCTCCGGCCCAGTTTTTTTCTGTGGTCGGGCCGATTTTTACTATCTGGGCAGGATATAAAGAACATGGCTAAGCAGACAATCAAAGACCTCAGTCTTTCCGGCCGCAAGTGCCTGATTCGCGTTGACTTTAATGTGCCTCAGGGCAAGGATGGGTCGATCTCCGACGATCGCCGCATTCGCGCCGCCCTGCCAACAATTCGGCATGCGCTTGAAGGCGGAGCATCGGTTATTTTAGTGTCGCATCTTGGCCGACCGACGGGAGATCCGGCGACTGATGGCCCTTACAAGCTAGATCCTGTGGCGGTGCGTCTGGCCGAGCTGGTCGGCAAGCCTGTGGCGAAAGCCGACGATACCGTTGGCCCGGATGCTCAGGCCAAGGCAGCAGCGCTCAAGCCTGGCGATATTCTGATTCTGGAAAATGTGCGATTCAACAAGGGCGAGAAGAAAGGCGATGCCGCATTTGCCAAGTCGCTGGCCTCTCTGGCCGATTGCTATGTGAATGATGCCTTTGGCACTTGCCACCGTGATGAAGCCTCGATGGTGGCCGTACCCGAGCAATTTGGTCCGGCTGATCGGGCGATCGGTTTTCTTGTCGCCAAGGAAGTGGAGATTCTGGATAAGCTGCTCGGCCAGCCGGCAAA
>JBILGL010000574.1:0-3137 GCA_044351075.1 Isosphaeraceae bacterium
TGTTTGGTGGTTTTTTCATCGGCGCCGGTATCGGTCTTGCCATTCGAGGCAATGCGGTGCTTGATGGCACAGAAATCGCGGCCCTGGTGATCAGCCGAAATGGCGGCATTCTGCGGGTCGGCGACGTAATTCTTGCATTTAATGTTATTTTATTTATTACTGCAATGTTTCTGCTTGGTATTAATGAGGCACTTTACTCGATTCTGACTTATATTGCTGCCACCAAGACGCTTGACTTTATTCTTTATGGAATTGACGAATATACGGCGATTACGATCGTATCGAAACAGCATCATGCCATTTGCGAAAGAGTCACGGGAGATCTGGGGCGAGGCGTCACGGTTTATCGTGGATATGGTGGCAAAAGCGGCGCTGAGCGAGACATTTTGCTTTGTGTTGTCACCCGGCTTGAGGTTTCCAAGGTCAAGAAAATCGCAAAGGAACTTGATAGCTCGGCCTTTATCGTCTTTCATCCGCTCAGCGGTGCAGAAGGCGGAATTGTGAAGCAAAGGCACCATTAAGCATTTCAATCAGACGAAAGTGCTTCAGGGAAGGGGATTGGCTGGCATTTTTGTGAAAATATCTTAGAGAGAAGGCCAAACGATTCTTCTCTAACCGAATTTTCTCCATAAAATGCAATAATTCCTGATGATCAAAAAAATGGTCGTTCAATGGAATCAAATCAGGGGGCTTACTCACTGAAATTGATCATCAATTCGCTCTGCCAGTTTTTCAAAGGCCCTCAGGACCGGTCTGCTCGAAAAATCCGAAAATTGATTACGTTGATGGGTGTCGAATTTTGCCGATCATGGCTGACAAATCATCGCGGGGTTTGCTATAATTGAGTCTTTCCCAATCAAGAAATGGCCGAAAGCCGCTGGCTGAACAAACCAGGGCTTTTTTCGGAGTCTTCTGCCCCGTGTCCGCCACTCTGTTTGACAAAGTCTGGTCCCGCCATGTTGTGAGCCAGACCGATGAAGCCACACTTCTCTACATTGACCGCCATCTGGTGCATGAAGTCACGAGCCCGCAGGCTTTTGACGGTATGCGGCTATCGGGCCGGAAAGTGCGCCGCCCTGAGCTGACTTTTGCGACGCCGGACCATAATGTGCCGACGGTTAATCAGTTTGAAATTCGCGATGCCCTATCCAAGCGGCAGGTTGAAACCCTGCGTAACAATTGCCGCGACTTTGGCATTACGCTGCTTGATATTGGCTCAGGTCGGCAGGGAATTGTGCATGTGGTTGGCCCGGAGCTTGGCCTGACGCTGCCGGGTCTGACAATGGTCTGCGGCGACAGCCACACTTCCACCCATGGCGCCTTCGGGGCACTGGCCTTTGGAATTGGCACCAGCGAGGTGGAGCATGTGCTGGCCACTCAGACACTTTGGCAGGGCCGCAAGCCGAAGAGCCTGGGGGTGGAAGTGACCGGGCAACTGGCGCCGGGGCTTGAGCCGAAGGATATTATTCTGGCAATTATTCGGCAGATTGGCACAGGCGGCGGCACTGGGCACGTGATTGAATATTATGGGCCGGCGATTCGTGGCCTTTCGATGGAAGGGCGGATGACGATCTGCAATATGTCGATCGAAGGCGGGGCAAGGGCCGGGATGATTGCTCCGGACGATGTGACATTTGACTATATCACCAAAGTTAATCGGCAGTATGCTCCGAAAGGTGCTGTGCTGGAGCGGGCGATTGCCGACTGGCGCACGCTGGTGACGGAAGACGAGAGCAAATTTGACCGGAAGATAACGATTGATGCCTCGAGCCTCGTCCCACAAGTGACGTGGGGCACGAATCCGGGCATGACGGTTGATATCACAGGCCGCATTCCTCAGCCGCACGAGGTGCCATTCGCCACGGCGGAAGACGCGCGGCGTTCGCTGGAATACATGGGCCTGACGCCGGGCACGCCGATCAGCGAAGTGCCGGTGGACGTTGTTTTTATCGGTAGCTGCACGAACGGACGGATTGAAGACTTGCGAACGGCGGCCCGGGTGATGAAGGGGCGAAAAGTGGCTGAAGGTGTGCAGGTGCTGGTGGTTCCCGGTTCTGAGCAGGTGCTGGCGCAGGCAGTGGCCGAAGGCCTGGACAAGATCTTTGCTGAAGCAGGGGCGGAATGGCGGCAGGCAGGCTGTTCGATGTGTCTGGCGATGAATCCGGACAAGCTCAAGCCGGGCCAGCGGTCGGCGAGTACGTCGAACCGGAATTTTGAAGGACGGCAGGGGCCTGGCGGGCGAACACATCTGGTGAGCCCATCGATGGCCGCCGCAGCGGCGGTGACAGGGCGATTTACAGACGTCAGAACACTGCTTTCCTGAATTTGACAGCCACTGAGAGATCGAGCAAGAAGATAATGGAACCTTTTCGTACGCATACAGGCCGGATGGCCGTTATTGACTGGACAGATGTCAACACAGACCTGATCATTCCCGCCCGCTATTTGAAGCGGATTGAGCGGGTGGGTTATGGCCCGCTTCTCTTTGCGGACAAGCGATATGTGCCGGGCGGGGCCCCACTGCCGGACGAGCCGGAGAGCCACGGCGACTTTGACCCTGATTTTCCGATCAACCGTCCGGAATATCAGGGGGCAACAGTTTTGGTGGTTGGGCCGAATTTTGGCTGTGGTTCGAGCCGCGAGCATGCTGTGTGGGCGGTGCATCAGGCCGGTTATCGGGCGGTGATCGCGCCGACGCCAGACGAAGGCTTTGCAGACATTTTTGAAGGTAATGCCCTGAATAATGGCTTGCTGGTGGTGGAGATTGCGGAATCGCACTGGAAAAGCCTGGTCGAACTTGGCAAAAACGCGCCACAGACGGCGATCACCGTGGATCTGGAGAAGCAGGAAGTGCGATATCCGGCGGATGGTGGCGAAGCTTCGGCCTCGTTCAGTATTCCGGAATCAGCCCGACACCGAATTCTCAACGGTCTTGACACGATTGGCATTACCGTGGCCGAGAATGGTCAGGCGATTGACAAGTATGAAACAAGTCGGGCCGCCTGGGCCTTGATCTGACAACTATTGAATAAAATCAATAGTAAAATGAAATCGGACCGGGTTTCGAAATGAAACCCGGTCTTTTCTTTCGATAATGTTGCATTATAGATTCAATTCGTCGCATTGCACAATTTACG
>JBILGL010000575.1:0-3132 GCA_044351075.1 Isosphaeraceae bacterium
AATTCATAGTTATGGTCAACATCTTCATTTTGACAATAGATACAGAACTTGAACAGGGCGATTTAATTAAAGGGAGGCGTCGATTTTTATAAGGCTTGAGGATCACAAAGGATAAAAAAAAGGAGCATTGTGAAACGCTCCTCTGAGAATCAAAGAGGCTGAAAGCCAAGGCCAAAAATCGGCCCGAGACTCACTTCTTGGCGTTTTCGGCCTGAATCTTCTTGATGATATCTTCCTGCATCTTGGTCGGAACCTTTTGATACTTAAGGAATTCCATCGAGAAGCCACCCTTGCCCTGGGTCATGGAACGCAGGTCATTGGAGTAGCCGAACATTTCCGAGAGAGGCACTTCGGCTTCGATCATGACGAAGCTTTCGCGATTTTCGGTGCCGAGAATCACGCCACGACGGCTGGAGACGTTGCCGGTAACAGGGCCCTGAAACTCCGTCGGAGCTTCAACTTCGACCTTCATGATTGGCTCAAGAAGAACGGGATCAGCTTTGCGGAAAGTCTCACGGAAGGCGTCGAAGCCAGTGATCTGGAAGGCCATGTCTGATGAGTCAACGTCGTGATATGAGCCATCGGCCAGCACCATTTTTACACCAATAACCGGGAAGCCAGCCAGTGGGCCCTTGTCGAGCGCACGCCGGAAACCCTTTTCGACCGATGGGATGTATTCGTTTGGAATACGACCACCAACGACCTTGTTTTCAAAGATGAATGATTCGCCTTCGCCTTCAACGTCGAGCGGAACCATCGTTCCAACAACGTGGCCATACTGACCGGAACCACCGGTTTGCTTCCTGTGCTTGTAGTTGTAATCGGTCTGGCGTGTCGGGGTTTCGCGATAAGCAACCTTCGGCATACCGACCTGACACTCCACCTTGTATTCACGCTTGATACGCTCAACGTAAATTTCCAGGTGCAATTCACCCATGCCCGAGATGATTGTCTCGGCCGTTTCCGGATCCTGGTGGACTCGGAATGTCGGGTCTTCACGCATAAATCGCGAAAGAGCTTTCGACAGCTTGTCGGCATCCTGCTGCTTGTTGGCTGCGATCGAAAGATCGATCACAGGTGCCGGGGCAAAGATCGACTCCAGCGAGTAATTGTAGCCTTCAGCGCAGTATGTATCGCCAGTGGCGCATTCAACACCCATGACCGCAATAATATCGCCGGCACCTGCCGAATCAATATCTTCCTTTTTATCTGAGTGAACGCGAAGAATACGGCTCACACGCTGCTTCTTCCGCAGACGCGTGTTGTAATAGAATTCGCCCTTCCTCAGCGTTCCCTGATAGATACGGGTGTATGTCAACTGGCCAAAAGGCTCTTCGACAAGCTTGAAAGCCATCGCCACCAGTTCCCGTTCGGGGTCGGGAACAATAGCAACTTCTTCAGCATTATTGTCGTTGTCGCGTGCTTTGACGTTACGGTCAAGCGGGCTGGGCAGATAGGCGGAAACAGCGTCAAGAAGTGTTTGCACACCCTTGTTCTTGTAGGCTGAACCGACATAAACAGGGCAGATCTGATTGGTGATCACACCCTCGCGGATCGTCTTGTGAATCAAATCAAGTGGAACTTCTTTCTCTTCCAGCAGCAGTTCCATGACTTCGTCGGAGAAAAGCGAAATCGCCTCAAGCATACCCTGACGGGCACGTTCTGATTCTTCCTGCATGTCGGCCGGAATCGCTTCGCAGCGAACCGTATCGCCTTTTTCACCGTCAAAATAGACGGCCTGCATGTTAATCAGGTCAATGATGCCCTTGAAATTCGATTCAGCACCGATCGGCAACTGCATCGGAACAGCGTTCAGACCCAGCTTGTCACAAAGTGCTTTCACCACGTTTTTCGGGTTGGCACCAGTTCGGTCCATCTTGTTAATGAAGGCCAGACGCGGCACATTGTAACGCTTCATCTGGCGGTCAACAGTGATCGACTGCGACTGCACACCGGCAACGGCACAGAGAACCAGAACAGCACCGTCAAGAACACGCAGGGAACGCTCCACCTCAACGGTGAAATCCACGTGGCCGGGGGTATCGATCAAGTTGACCTTGTTGCCTTTCCACTCGACAGTCGTCGCAGCGGATGTGATGGTGATGCCACGCTCTTTTTCAAGCTCCATGTGGTCCATCACGGCCCCATCGCCGTCGCCCTTGACCTCATTGATCTTGTGGATCTTGCCCGAGTAATAAAGGATGCGTTCGGACAGTGTTGTTTTGCCGGAATCGATGTGTGCCGAGATACCAATATTACGGACGTTTCGCAGAGATTCCATCAATTGCGTGGACATTGAGCTTTTTGGGCCTTTCACCCATCCTTAAAATCGGGATGAAACCAGGTTTCATAAACGCCGAAGGTGCAAACTGAGCACCTGACGCAGATCGGTTGCCGATTCCAACAGATCATCGCGACACATCAGATCATCTCACATTCATCAGATGAGATGAAGACAAGTCGCGTATTGCCATAACAGATTTGGCTGACTTTCCCGAACACCAATCATTCAGGGATTCGAAGTCGTTTGCGTATTCTATTAAATCATCGGCATATAGACAATCTTTTTTTTCACTTTCTATTGACACTTCCTGAGATTGATGAAATCCGATCGGAAGCAGACATTGGAATTCATCGAGCAATGGAAGAATAAGAGTCTGTACTAAACACATGTTATTAGATAGTTTAGGATAATAACAACTGTCTGATAGCTTGGAATTGTCCAAATAAAAAAAATCCGGGGCCCCAAATTGGAATCCCGGATTATGATTTCGAAATCTCGCTCAATATCTGGTTATTTTTTACGCCAGCGAGCACAACCCAGCAGCAAGACAGCAACACCTGAGAGCAGGTAGGTTGATGGTTCTGGTACAGTGATAAATGATGGCGAAGCGAAGCCTGAGGCAAACGGATTGATCTGTGCCGGGCTGAATACGGTGTAAATCACACCAGTTGATTCACTTGCAACCCGTACATCACCAGCCGTTGACCGATAAACAGCGGTTGGGTTGCTGATCCCCAGGCCTTTGAGTGTCGCTGTGCCCGAAAGATTGACTGTGTAAACACCTGAGTTGCCCTGAGTGCTAACATAAAGATTGTTATCGTTACCGTAAGCAAGTCCGTAAGGATTGC
>JBILGL010000685.1:0-10542 GCA_044351075.1 Isosphaeraceae bacterium
TCTGAGGAAGACCTCTCTCGGCGAGCAGAGGGGTATGCTAATGGACAGGCGGTCCACGGGTGTAGAAACAAGCGATCAAACGGGACATTCAATTGAACCAAGCGGAGACCAGGTTGTTTGAGATCGAGTGAGCCCCGGCCAGGGAAATGGCAGAGAGAGGCTCAGGCGAAATCAGGCAGGTTTTCGAAGATTCCGGAGAGTTCTACGATGGGCGGCTTCAACGGCAGGAACGGCAAGAATTCGGGACGCAACCGCAATACAACCAATCGTTCCAGCTTCAAGAACAAACTGTTCATTGAGCGGAATGTGGAAAGTCTGGAAGACCGTCAGATGCTTGACGGCTCTGGTGTTCTTTCCAATTTTGGCGACTACTATCTTTACCAGAATCAGAAGCAGTCGTTGCTTCGAAGCGGTACGGATCTGGTGGTTCAATTTGAAAGTGGCCAGCGGGATATTGCCGAGTTTCAGATGCTCTTCCCGGGTGGTGTGCTGACCGGCTTCACCAAGGCATTTAACCTTGGCGATAACGGGGCTGTTTACACTCGTCCTGCCAATCCTGACCAAAGCAATGCCGATCAGGTGCTTTCTCTGCTCCAGATCGCCGGTCAGGTGAAATCCTCGTTTGGTGTTGTTGGCTCCGGTCCTGCGTTTTCATCATCCAATGGCAATTCGCTTTATGTCTTGAATGAAACTTTTGTTGGCCTGAAGAGCGGGGTCAATGCCGACACATTCTTCAAGACTTTGCCCGATGTAGCGACGTGGCGAAAGATTCGTGGCTCAGCGAACGATTACGTTGTGGCCCTTAAAGTGAATATGGGCATTGAAACACTTGCCTATGCCGCCAATCTCGCTACCAATCCATCCGTTGTTTATTCAGAGCCAAACTCATGGATGACATACAAGAAAGCGGCCCTGCCGAATGATCCGCTACTGAATCTGGAATGGCAGATTCAGAATACGGGTCAGACTGGTGGAACAGCCGGGGCTGATATCAATGCTGTCGCCGCCTGGAACCGTGGTGTAACCGGCACAGGTGTGGTCGTTGCGGTCATTGACGACGGTGTGCAACTGACTCACCCTGACCTCGCTGCCAATATCAGCATCAATACGAACGAAATTCCCAACGACAACATTGATAATGATAACAACGGTTACATTGACGACGTCAACGGCTGGGACTTTGCCGATAACGACAACGATCCGAACCCTCGCCTTGTGGACGATGCGCACGGTACTACCGTGGCAGGCCTTGCCGCCGGCGTGGGCAATAACAGTATCGGTGTGGCGGGCGTCGCTTACACTTCGAAGATTCTGCCGATTCGCGTGCCTTTCAATGGCGAACCAACCACAGCCACAGCATTCATTGAAGCTGTTTATTATGCTGCAGGCTTAAATAATGGTGGGAATCGGGTCTGGCGTGGGGCCGATGTTCTCAATGCCAGTTACGGTTCTGGTGCTCCGTCAACTGCAACAGCCGCTGCCTGGCTGGCTGCATTCCAGAATGGCCGTGGTGGACTGGGAACTTTGAATTTTGCCTCGACCGGCAATGATGGTCAGGCTAATGTGTCATTTCCGGCTGCCTATCCCGGCGTCATTGCCGTGGGGGCATCAGATTACAACGATCTTCGGTCAACTTACAGCCAATATGGCCCTGAAATTGATATCGTTGCTCCATCCGGTCCTGGCAATAAGCCTTATGGTAGCCAGCCTGGTGCTTATCCGCTGACGACAGATCTTGTCGGATCAGCAGGATATAACAGTGATCTTGGTGGCTTGCCTGAATACGCAACGACACAGGTCAGCCTGGACTATTCCACCTTCAGTGGCACATCAGCGGCCTCGCCTATTGCTGCGGGTGGTGGTGCTCTGGCCGTGGCGGCCAATCCAACAGCAACTGCCACTGAAATTACCAATGCCATTCTTTCAACCGCTGCGAAAGTCGGCGGAGTTACATACGATAATAATGGCTTCAATATTGAGTATGGCTATGGCCGGATGAACATCGGTGCAGCCGTTGCGCTGCTCCAGTCCTTCCAGGTAACGACCACAACGCCTGCTAATGGCTCAATTGTTAATACGGCCCCGACTCAGCTGATTGTTTATTTCTCCGAGCCGGTCAATTTCGCGTCGATCTCGGCTTCGGATCTGCAATTCACCAACATTCCTTCAGGTGTCACTCTTACAGTCGGCACACCTTCGCAATATAATGCCCTGCCCAATGCCGTGGCCTTCCCGCTCAAGTTTTCAGCACCGCTGACAACTCGTATCAACGGCCAGTTTGGCTATACAATCGCCGCAGATTCGATTCTATCTGCCAACGGCAAATTTATTGCAGCTTACAGCGGCAATTTCAATTACAACGACGTTTCCGGCCCACGCGTCACGAATGTGACGATCGAAAGCCGCAAGGTCAATGCAACTTTCAGCGAAATCATTCGCGACAACTCGCTCTCGCTCAAGTCTGTTCAGCTTTATCGTTCCAATGGATCAAATAATCCGCTCGATACGCTGGTGACGAAGCTGGGCGACCCGCGTGTTTCAATCGCCTACGATCCATTGTCAAGCAAGATGACACTGGATTTGACGAACCTCCCACAAAGCCTGCTGCCCAGCGATACATACACGCTGATCCTGCGTGACACGATTACAGACGTCGCCGGCAACTCGCTTGACGGTGAATACAACGGCACATTCCCTTCAGGCGATGGCACACAGGGCACCGATTTCGTCTATGGCATGGGCTATCGTGCGGTGAAGGCACCGAAGTTCATCTACACCTCGCTCGCGACCTACAGCGATTCGGGTAATAAGAACGATCAGAACACAAACGATGTGACGCCTGATTTCGTCGGACAGGTTCAAACCGACTTCCCGGCTGCCGTTCAGGGTGTAACGGTTGTCGCCCAGTATAATGGCTTGCAGCCAGGTGGCGTTTTTGACCTCGACCTCGGGCCAGGTGGCCGTGGCTGGAGCGGCAATCCGCAGGTGATCACCACCACCGACGGCACGGGCAAGTTCACAATTGCCTATGGCAACCTGCCGGGCCTGAGCGACGGCTACTACAAGATGCGTCTTGTGGCCGTTGGTCTGCCAACGGACAACGTCTTGCCGGGGCTGGCGGTGAAGACGGATCAATCGTTCCGCGTTGATACGACACACCCCTATGTCAGTGCGTCAAACGTCCAGGACAATTCGTTTGTCGCTGCCCTGCCAAAGATTACGCTTGATATTATTGACCCGATCAGGCCGACGGATCCGGCCAGCCCATTTGCGGTTCCAATTCTATTCGACGTCCCGGCCCTGAATGTAAATTCGGCGACGAATATCTCGAATTACTCGTTCGTCAATGTCGGTGCTGACGGCATCTATGGAACGTCGGACGACCGCGACTCTTCGGCCTATATCACCGAAGTGATTTATCAGAATACGACAAACCGCGTATCAACGGCTGATCCATACACGGCCCGAATTACGGTTAATTTCTCATCTGCAGTTCCTGCCGGCAAATATGTCTTTACGGCGACGAATCGAGTAACAGATTCTGCCGCAAACTCGCTCGTGCCATACAGTATTTCGATCAACGTGAACCCCACACCGGTTTATATCACCGGCTTCCAGATGGGTAATACCGCGACGGATGGCACCAATGTTGACATTTTTGTGCCCACCGGCGGCCCACGTTCGCTCTATGAACTGCCGAATGTCAATCCGAGCGTTCCCAAGGCGGCTGATGCGTCTCCAGACACGTTCATCATCGACTTCTCGAATTCGCTTGATGCGACATCGATCAGCAACAATACGGTTCAGCTTTTCCGCTCAGCCAATTCCAATATCAATAATCCCGATGGCGACTTCCGCTATTTCGGCACGGCTTCCGACCCTGGCACTGGCTATATCCGGGTTACGGGCCTTTCGGTCAGTCTGGTTGATTCCATTCCCGGCTGTGCCATTGGTTCGCCCGGCTATCGTAACCGACTGCTGGTCAAGATTCCGGCCGGTACGGAGCTGGTCGCTGACAACTATCGTATCTCGATTCCGAACAGTGGTACGCTGGCGATTCGCGACATCTTTGGCCTCCAGCTCGACGGTGAATTCCTTGGCAATCCGGCAGCTGCCGCAGCTTCGGCCAGCGTTGACGAAAATGGCAAATATCTGAACCCGGTCGAGACCTTCCAGACGCTTCTGCCAACCGGCAAATATCGTAATGGCCTGACGGGCGATGCTGTTGCCGGTGGACAGTTCATCACCGGTTTCACGGTGGTGGCCAACGGCAATCTGCTCTTTGCCCGTGCTGATTACAACGACGATCCGTTTATCGTTGGCGACGACCCGGATGGTTCGTACCTCAAGCCCTATCCAACACTGGTCCCCGAAGCAGTTGCCAATGGCATCAATAATGGCGACCTGAACAGCCCGAAGAATTACGGTATCAATTTCAATCCGGCTTACGACCGCAATGGCAACGGCCGTTTTGACCCATCCGCCTTCTATGGCGCACAGGTGCGAGCTTCTCAAACCAATTCCCCAGTTGCAATTATTGCGCTGGCTTCGTCTGATCAGTATAACCCGGTTACGGGTAAGGTCGAACGCAGGTCGTTTGTCATCCAGACACCTCAGGGCACAACCAACGAAGGTTCAGGCAGTGTGCCTTCGATGACGACTCTGGTATTTGATACCGGCTCGGCCCTCAAGATGATGAATACGAATCTCTATGTTCAGACACAGGGATCAGCGATTCAGACACGCGGCGGCTCACAGCCTGGCCAGAGCGTGATCTTCACCTCCTATGCTGATGACACAGTGGGTGGCGATGCCAATGGCGATGGCATAGACACGGCCCCATCTGCCGCCGACTGGGGCGGTCTGGTTCTGCGTAATTTCGACGACGTCTCCAATGGTCGTTCGCTCAATCCCGTGCTCTTCCCCATCAATGGTGCCCTGGGTCTGTCGGGTGCCGACGATGTGATGAGCCAGTTTAACTATGCTGATCTGCGGTATGCCGGCGGCCCTGTGCCGCAGACAATCGGCAACCGGTTTAATGCCATCACGCTCTATAATTCCCGGCCGATGATCGCCAACACACGGATTACCGATGGTGGCGGTTCTGGCTCGGCTCAGGCGGCGATCGGTGCTGACTTTGACAGCTTCCGTGAAGATGCGATTGCCCGTGGGCCGCTCCTGCGCCAGACGATTTTGACCGGTAATTCCATTAACGGTGTCTGGTTGATGCCAAACGTGAATGGCTACGCCGAACCGACCAACGCGATGTTCTATCCGAACAATCCATCGTTCGCCGGTGGTGCCCAGAATTACACCTTCGATGATCCCCTGCCTTATGTGCCCACTTCGCAGGTTGTGATCGGTGAACGGCTTGACTACACAGGCGGGCCTGGATCGCCAGTGCCATTCACGAACCGGATGTATGTGCAGCCGGGCATGATGTTCAAGATGCAGAAGGGTTCATGGTTTAACCTCCAGACGCCTAACGCATCGATCAACATTGGCGACCGGACGTATATCTATCAGTTTGATGCCAATCCGAATTTCGGACCACTTGACGGCAAATTTCAGCCCAACACCACGGGCGATGCCAAGGCAATTTTCACGTCGATCTATGACGACACGGCTTCAACCTATTATTTCGATCCGGCAACGGGTACCAAGACGACCATCGTGCCACAGATCGACACGGACAACGCCGGCAACTATCTTCAGCCGACACCAACATTCGTCAGCCCGCAGGCTCGCTGGGGTGCATTCAATATCACTTCCGGTTTTGTCACGGTCATCGATGAAGCCCAGTTCCAGTATGGCGGTGGCCTGCTGAACTACTTCGACGGTACTTTCCCCAGCCTGAATATGCTGAATTTTGACGCCAATGCCCGCACAACGACCGCAACTGGCGTTGAGCAGGGTGCTTATGCGTCGATCACCAATAACGACTTCTTCTACAACATCGACGCACCGATTGCCGTGTCGCCGAACTCGCTTTATGCCGGTGATCCGACCAAACCGCTATCTTCCGGCAACCCGTTCTTCCGCGGTAACGTCCTGCAGGGTAATGGTATCGATGGTGTGGCGGTGCTGGCCACTGTCGCTTACAACCCGAGTGGCCCGATCGAGCAAACGGTGAATGGTTCTGGTCAGGGCAATTATTACAACCTCAGCGTTGACTCGGTCTGGGACGACACAGACATCTCCTATGTCGTTCGTGGTTCGATTATTCTGGCCGGCTGGAGCAGCTTTGGTGGTGTTACCAAGCCATCGCCCGACCCGAATGTGCTGACACAGGAACTCAAGCCGAAGCAGACACTGACATTCCAGTCAGCCTTGCCGGATACGCTGCTGGCAGACGGTTCGCGGATCGCTCGTCCGGGTGAAACGCTGCTTGTAAAACTCCTGAATGATCCGAACGGACCGCAGCCTGCCGGTGGGCCGGACGGACAGGGTAATGATCTGAATGCGACTTTTGCGGGAGCCGGTTTCGTGGTCGGCCGTGACAACGGCATCGACCCGACGCCTGATTCCACGCTTGATACAGGGTGGGGAAGCCAGATTCGGATTTTGGGGATCGGATCGAACGAAACGACGGGTCAGTCACGGGTGCCGGTGATCTTCACCAGCCTTCGCGACGGAACAGTCGGGAAGACGGTTCGTGGCGTGCCCATGAACAATATTCTGAGTTCGACCCGGT
Organism: Isosphaeraceae bacterium; assembly: GCA_044351075.1. Lineage (GTDB taxonomy): Bacteria > Planctomycetota > Planctomycetia > Isosphaerales > Isosphaeraceae > QWQI01. The sequence goes on from JBILGL010000685.1 coordinate 6,695, forward strand.
ATGCCGGTCTGGCTCCCACTTCTCCCCTCGCCGGTGATGGCGGGGTGCTCTACTTCGGCGGTCTTGCTTTGACCGATTACAACCTCTTCGACCCCCGAGGCGGTAATCTGGTTGATAACGCTGACATTCGCTACATGACCCGCATGGAAATGCAGGGTGGTAATGTGGCGGATATGGTCGAGCTTGACGGTCAGGCTGGTATCACGATTGCTGACAACCCGCTTTATCAGAAGTTGGGCCTGCTCCTGCCGAACTCGACTGCCCCGGCCCTGACTCAGTACAACTCGGCCAATGCCATGGCCCTGTCCAATTCAAACTTTGCCAATTTCAGTCAGGTCGGCATCGTTGTTCATCCAGGTAACGACCTGCTTGTAAGAACTGTTTCTCAGGCGGGTGCCGGTTTTGGTGTTTCCCGAGTCAGTGGCCTCAAGGGTCAGGGCAGTGTTCTCTTTGCCGTGAACAATACCTTTGCCAATATGCAGGCAGGTATTAATGCGTTGTCGGAAACAACTGACAATACAACGGCGCAGAACCCGACGACAGTCATGGCCCTGAACAATACCTTCTTCAATACCAATTATGGTATGGTTGGGCAGGCTCCGGCCTTTAACGGGCTCAACAGCAACTCTCACGTCTATATGTACGTGATGGACAACATCTTTGCCAACGACAGCATCGCAGCCATTGCGATGGTTGGTCAGAACTACGGCTCTGAAGCGCAATACAACCTTTACTATGCCAACGGCTTCAATGCTTCAGGCATTTACGATGTCTCTGGTATCACGGGCAATCCGCTCTTCCGTGATTCGGCCAAGCTTGATTTCACGCTCCTGCCTGGCTCTGCGGCGATTGACGTTGCTCGCTCGGAAGTCGGCCCGTTGCCAATGGGCAACGCTCTGGCTCCGATCTCCGATCAGGTGCTTGGCGGCACAACAGGTGGTATCAGGAACCAAACCGGCCGAATCAGCTCTCGTGGTGGTCTCGGCACTTTCCTGCTCACGGATATCGTGACCCTGCCTGGTTATCCATATCGTGATTACAGGGATCAGTTCATACCGATCCTGGCAGGCACACCTGTCTCTTACGCCGGCACGGCATCGAATGCCGCCACCTGGGATTACACTCCGATCAGTGGGGAGCGTGATCAGAACGGCTACCTCCGACAGGATGACCCAACCAGCGGCAATCTTGGCTTCGGCAGCCGTCCATTCTTCGACGTCGGTGCCTATGAATACCGCAAGTTGGTCGGACCTCAGGTACAAGCCGTCACGGCCCTTATTCCTGGTGGTACCACGCCTGTCAATATCTACCAGCCGCTTGGCGTTGCCGGAACAAATCAGAGCCCGGTGTCGATCAGCTTCCAGCTTGATTCCCGTCTCGATCCGCTGACGATCACTTCCAAAACGGTCATTCTGATGGCCTCTGGTGGCGATGGTCTCTTCGGTAACAACAACAGTACCTCCGACCGGTCAATCGACCTCTCGGGCAAGCTGACTTACGATGCCCTGACCAAGACGATCACCGTTAATCTGGCATCCAGCAATCTCTACCTGACCAACGACCTCTACCGCATCATTCTTGTGGGTGAAGGTGCTTCGGTCATCCGCGATCAGCGTGGTAATCCGCTCGACGGCGAAAACCTCGATGCTCAGGGCCAGCAACTGCCATTGCCATCGGGTAATACCTTCCCTGGCGGCAGCTTCCAGGTCACCTTCTCGGTTGATACCAATCCTCCGAAAATTGTGCCTGGTTCGTTCCGGCTCGATTCCCCGTCGGATACCGGCCAGCCTGGCGACCAGATCACCCGGGCCAGTACACCAGTCTTCACTGGCACTGTGGTCGATATTCCTCCGCCGACCAATCCGCTGATCAACCAGACAGTCTCTCTGTCGGTCTCAACACTTGGCAACGGTGTTTATGACCTGCCAAATGTCGGCACTGCCACCACTGATGCACAAGGCGTCTTCCTCGTTCGGCCGACTCAGCCTCTGCAAAACACCAATTTCAATGTCGGCCCTGACGGCATTCTCGGCACGGCGGACGATAGCGGCTACAGCGTAGCAAAAGTCTCCGTCACCGACACCAGCGGCAACGTCTCGAACCCGAACGATCGCAACGCCCAGCTCAAGTTTGTCGTTGATACGCAGGGCCCACGCATTACCAGTGCCAACCCTTCGCCAAGTTCACAGATCAGCCCTGGCACCGTTTTGCCAATCACGCTCGGAGTGAATGAAAACGTCAATCCGTCTTCGCTCAACGCCCAGAGCATTCTGGTTGTTCGCTCAGGTGGTGACGGTGTCTTCGGTAACGGCAACGACGTCACCATGACAATCGATGTTGGTTCAATCAATATTGATTATCTGAAGATTGACGCCCAGGGTTCTGTCAATGTCTCGTTCAATGTCAATGGGCCATTCCCCAACGACCTTTACCGTGTAACGCTTGTCGGTGCCGGTACAACCAACACGGTTACTGACCGTGCAGGCAACCCGCTCAATGGCCAGTTCAATGGCACATTCCCATCGGGCGTGACCAACGGCTCCGGATCAAACTTCGTGATGTACTACACGATTCTTGATCCAACCAAGTACTACACCCGCTACGTCAGCCCGTCCGGCAACGACCAGACGGCAACTGGTTCGATTTTCAGCCCTTATGGCACAATTCAGGGGGCTATTAATGCCGCCCAAATTGGCGATACGATTGCCGTTTTGGCGGGCACATATAATGAAAATATTGTGCTCAAATCGCTGATTCAGGTGGTTTCTGCTGGTGCTAACAGCACGAACACCACACTTTACCCTGGCGATGCCAAAGCCACGGTCATCCGCCCGGCTGCGACATCAACAAACGTCATAACGGTATCAGCATCGGGCCTCATCTCAACACCTGTTGCTCCCACCCGGTTAAGCGGTTTCACGATCGCTTCCAACCTGCTTGGCAATCCGGTGTCTGGTGCGATCGACCCGAACTCGGTTGCCCTGAGCATTACCAACAGCTCGATTATCGTTGATCGCATCTATACCATCACCTCAAACGTGGGTATTCAGATCAACACCAGTGGCAATTCCGCACCAACACCGTCAATCTCCAACTCGGTGATTGTTGGTAATAACAATGGTGTGACCGTCTCCGACGGTGGTAACACCGAATCGCTGCTCAGACCGATCGTTCTGAACAATAACACCATCGCCTTTAATAATAACGGCGTCATGGTCAATGTCGCGGCCGGCAGCCCGGTTGACTTTGTTCAGATCATCAACAGCATTCTCTCGGGTAATGCTTCAGTCCCGACCTTATCCACGCCTCGCAGTGGCTATGCCGTGAGCTCCACGACAGCCGACCGCGTGACACTGCGGTTCAATAACTTCTTCAATAACGGTGCCAGTGCCACAAACTATGCCGATGACACCAACAACATCGGTAATGGTTTTGATCCGGCTGCCCTCAACAACGGTCGCGATGCCCTGGGCAACGTGCCCGGCGACCCGGCCTTTGTCTTCCCGATTGACCCAAGACCTGAAGCCGAAGGGCCACTCCGTTTCTTCGTGGATGGCAACTACGGCATTCGGATTCAGTCTGTGGCGATCGATGCTGCTGAAAATGCCTCCGCCCCGACTCTCGACTTCCTCTACCGCAGTCGAGTCACCATCCCGGGCCGTGGCTATCCGGGCACTGGTCCTGCCGATATTGGTGCCTTTGAATACAACGGCACACCGACTAATCCTTCATTCCCGATCATTGTGCCAACGGCCAGCTCTGGCGGAGGCTCAACCAGCACCCAACCAGGTGGCAACACGGGCGGTACAACGACCGGCGGCACAAGCGGCGGTACGACGGGTGGCACA
>JBILGL010000576.1:0-3127 GCA_044351075.1 Isosphaeraceae bacterium
AAACGGCCGGCCGTTTTGGCTGATTGCACCCGACGTGCAGCTCACCACAGGCGATCCGGGCGCATCATATTCATAATTTGTTTGCAGATGCACAACCACACCCTGATCTACCACGCCCCGCGACGATACCCGGGCCGGCTTGCCAAAAAGCCAGCCAATGAAATGGGTGTCGTGAATGTGCAGGTCAATCGCCGGTCCACCGCTCTTTTCAGCGTCGGCAATGCCGGCAGACCAGTCGGGCTTGGAAATCACCCGATAGAAATTCGCTGCCAGCACTTTGCCATATTTCCCTGACGCAATCGCCTCAGCGGCATAAGTGAATTCGCCAAAAAACGGCAGAACATGGGCCACCATCAACTTTCGGCCGGTTTCGCGGGCCGTGGCCACCATGGCTTCGGCGTCTTCCAGGCTCAGGGCAATCGGTTTTTCCACCAGCACATCCTTGCCCGCCTTGAGTGCCGCTATTGCCATCGGGGCATGGTCGGCATTCGGCACGCAAAGATCAACCAGATTCACATTCGGGTCGGCCAGCAGCTCTTCAAATTTTTCATAGGCAGCCACACCTGTCAGGTCCATCTGTTCACCACGAGGGCCGAAATTGCCCTGGATGCTCGTCCAGTCGCCTGCCCTTTTTTTGGCGTCGCGCGTGGAGATGGCTACCACCCGGGCACCCGGCACACGCCCGGCCCCCAGATAATGAATCATGCCCATAAAACCAATGCCGACAATTCCAATCCCGACCATTTCTTTATACCCTTAATCTGATTTGATCTGCGGCTTTTCATGAGCATCATGACCAGCCATTATCTGCCATTTCTTGCCGTTATTTCGGGTCCCTGATTGTGTGTTGACAATTCTTCTGGCGAATACCAATTCAGGGGGCAGGAAACATAACTTACGCAAATCGGCGCAGAAAAGGTAGTCGTTGCAATAAAAACTGAAGACAAAAGAGGAATGGGCATGAATCCTTCCACTGAAAGATTGATACCGACAGAAATAGATCTTGATCGCACTGCTCTCGCTTCAATCTGACAATCTGGCTTTCCGTGGGGGAAAAACGAAATCAGGTCGAATATTCTTAATGGCCAGTTCATGCTTCAATAATGATAGATTTCAATTGGTTTCGCCCCATTGCTCAGGCAGATGCTATAATGAGCATGTGGAATATGAATGACATCAACAATCGAGAAGTCTTGTTCCTCTGATCTCTCCCCTCTTCCTGTTGATCTTACAGCGACTCATGCAAGCACCGAATGTCTATCATGAAGGCGGCTCGAAAGTTTTTGCACCTGATGCCAGTGCACGTGCTCTCATGGTTATCTGTGCATTTAATGAGCACGTGAAGCTTGAAAATACGCTCAGGCGATTCCCTCCGAAAGCCGAACGCGACTACGATGTCCTGATTGTTGACGATGGCTCAACCGACGGCTCGATTGAAAAAATCAACACTGATGAATTTCTGGTGCATCGTCTGGGCCGTTGTGCTGGCGTCGGTGCGGCGATCCGAAAAGCGATCCAACTGGCTCGTGAATGGAATTACGGTATCATCATGTTCATGGCCGGAAACGACAAGGACAGACCTGACGAAATTCACCGCATTCTTGACCCTGTCAGACATTCTGGTTTTGCCCTGGTGCAGGGCTCGCGATACCTGCCGGGCGGCAGTTACGGCAATATGCCGATTTATCGCCGAATTACGACCCAGTTCATCCATCCGATGCTTTTCAGCCTCGTTGTCCGCAAGCGTCTGTCGGATACGACAAATGGTTTTCGCTCTATCCATCTGGGTGTCTTTGACGATCCCGCCATTGACATCGACCAGCCCTGGCTTGACCAATACGAGATGGAAGTTTATCTCCGGTATAAAATCATTCGATCCGGATACAGACATGGCGAGGTGCCCTGCACCAAGATCTATCCGCCTAAAAAACTTGGCATCACTAAAATGAAACCAATAACCGGCTGGTGGAGCATTCTCAGGCCAATTTTTCTCCTGGGAACCGGCATCCGCAAATAGCAATTTCCCTGAGTTCATCGAGCCTGAGTGATTTGGACCAGAACTGAGTTCAACTTGACCGATAACAAATTGAAAATCAACTGTATTGGCCTGGGCCACTGGGGTCCAAATCTTGTCAGAGCGATTGCTTCCCATCAAAACGCACGCGTTGGCACCGTCTGCGACCTTGATCAGTCACGGCTCGAGCTCGTCCAGCAAAACATCCCTTCAATTGAGTCAATCTCGACTGACACCCATGCCACACTCACGGACCCTTCCGCCAATGCCGTGGTGATCGCCACACCGACAATTACTCATTTCTCGCTGGTAAAAACGGCTCTTGAAGCCGGTAAGCATGTGCTGGTGGAGAAGCCCCTGACGCTCGACGTTGCTGAAGCTGAATCATTAGCCGCACTGGCCCAGAGCCGCGGCCTGATTCTGGCTGTGGGCCATGTTTTTCTATTTAACAGCGGCGTGCGTGCTGTTTTTGATTATATTCAATCGGGCGAGCTGGGCGAGATCCACTACATTTTCTCGACCCGGACAAATCTCGGCCCCTTTCGCACGGATTGCAATGCGCTCTGGGATCTGGCCAGCCACGATATTTCCATTATTAATTACTGGCTGGGTGCATCGCCACTCTGCGTCACGGCCAGAGGGCATGCCTTCCTCCATGAAAAAATCGAAGATGTTGTCATCGCCACTTACACTTACCCTCGTAATATCATGGCCTGCATTCATGCCAGCTGGCTGAATCTCAGTAAAGTCAGGCAGATTTCGATTATCGGTCAAAAGAAAATGATTCTTTTTGACGACATGGATATCGATGCGCCAGTACGAATCTATTCAATCGCGGCTGATAGAGGAACGATGACAGAATATGTGGATTCATTCGGGAATTTTCGCAGGGGAATCAGGCAGGGCGAGGTCGTGATCCCGCGTGTTGCTGGCGGAGAGCCGGTTGCCAATCAGCTTTCACACTTTATTGAATGTGTCATTCATCATAAAATACCGATAAATAATGCAACAATGGCCGTAAGAGTGGTCCGCGAACTCGCCGCCGCTGATAGCTCCATGAAAAACAATTCCATTCTGACACCAATCAATGAACCAGGCTCATCAATCCCTTGA
>JBILGL010000091.1:0-10517 GCA_044351075.1 Isosphaeraceae bacterium
CACCGTGGGCGAAGTATTTCCGGTTGCAGTTACCGTAAAATTCGCAGGTGAACCAGTATTCGCATTGATAGCCAATGGCGAATTCACATTTAATGTTCTGGAATTGATATTATTAATTTGAATTGACGATCCATTGGATGTCACCAACCCCTGAAATGTATTATTTTGATTCAGGTTAATGGGAAAACCAAATGCAATGATCGATGAATTGCCCGTTACATTTGCAATTCCGGTCTGTGAAATTGCTCCTGTGGAAGTCAGGCTCATATTGCCACTGACGACCAGCGCACCAAGCTGTAATGATCCCGAATTCACCAGAACAAGATTTGCAACAGACCCACCTACACTTGAAAGCTTATTTGTTGCATTATTCAGGCTAACGGCTCCACCCGAATAAAAACTTGCGGTTCCATTTGTAAAACTAAGATTTCCGGAACCAGTCTGCGTAATATTACCTGCGCTGAATAATTGAATATTAGAAATATTGGCTGGATTAATCGAATCTGAAATAAAAATATTCGGTGTATTGACAGGATTAATTGATATTTGGTCAATAAAAGTCGTTCTATCTGAAGTATCAGGTGATTGACCAGTAAAAGAAATAACCGGACTGATTACTACTGGTGTAAATACCGATGATGTTACGAGAGCGTAGCTCGTATTATTTGCAGGTGTGAATATACCTAGATTCGCATTTCCAATACTGACCTGAACCGGATTCATTCCTCCGCCATAGTTTCTACCTACATGATAATAACTAAGAGTATAAACCCCATCGTTCTGTAATGAAGGTAATGATTGCTGTAACGATCCTGTCATCTGAACAATGCCAACTTGTGTTCCTTGAATTGGTGTAGGCGGAGAAAATCCAGAACCATAAGTCGCTATGCCTGAATAACCAGTAAAAGTCCAATTTCCACCAGTTGGGCGATATTGAAATTGTCCTGCTCCAATCTGAGGTGTTTCAAAACCAGCATTCGGTACAACGACCGCCGAATCATTACGGCCTAAAACAAGATTACCCGCCGTGATGGTGCTTAACTCAGCAACACTGAGTCCAAGATTAGCAGAGCTATCCACACCGCCTAGATTTATGGCTGAACCGAGTGTTTGGATTCTGACACTACCAGTTGCACCGACATTAATTTTTGAAGAAGTCGTATCAAGATTAATACTGTTCGCTGTGATCGTTGCATTGCCACCATTTGTCGTCCAGGTTCCACCATAAAAGTTAAATGCAATTGCTGAATTATTTGCTGTCTGCGCCAATAAATTAATACCAGCGGTACCACTTGGTTTAAGTAAGACTGTTGAATACATCACGACGCCTGTATTGTTTGACGCCGTGCCTCTTGCCAACCCATTAAATGAAATTAATCCATTGGCTGTTTGAATCTTATTTCCGCCATAATTATTATACATATAAATGCCGACTTCATCACTGACTGATGTCGTACTATTACCGCTGGTGCCCGTAAAACTGATGCCACCAGTCCCTGCAGTAACTTCAATATAAGTATTGAAATAATAAAAACCGATGCCCTGAGTGCCCGTGCCGCATGATGTTCCGCACATCGTAATGCAACCGCCTGCAGTTCTGATATTGGAAGAACTGACCTGGGCCCCAATTTCCTTGTCCGTAGTGTTACTACTGATACCTGTCAGGACAAAGCATCCCGTGCCATTGGCAAAAAGAGTGCTTTGGTCAATATGTGCTCCATAATCCGTATTGACCGAACCACACGAAGTGCCATTGATATTAATACTACCGTTTGCCGTAGTGAGAGTTGACTGAGAGATGCAGACACCGTATTGCGTTGCGCAGGCAGCACGGCCACTCGTTCCCTGAATGGAAATAAAACCTGTGCCACCTGCATAAATATTTGACTGACTGATCATCACACCATCCTGATGTGAAGTGGCATTATTTCCGCCACGCCCCCGCAGAACAACACTTCCTCCTACAGTTGTCAGGTTTGCCGAAGTTCCATTGAGATAAATCCCGACAAAATTCCCCGATTGCTGCGTTCCATTATCAGCCACCAGCATGATATTACCGGTCTGGGTTGAAACTCCTCCCCGAATTTCAATATTGCGTCCAGTCAAATTCACAATTCCAGCACCATTCGCTGAAATCTGACCCGTTACGGTGATACAACTGGCCGTTGCCGAACCGCTGACGATAAGACCGCCGCCAAGACCAATATTGCCAAGTGTCAGGCAACCGGTACCTGGTAAGGTAATATTGCTGGAAGAGCTACCAAGTTTTAAATCTGTAATGGTTGTGTTTGTTATAAATTGGATGAGGCCGGTGGCATTGCCCCCATTAATTGTCAGATTTGCAGATCCAGGGCCACTGATCAGCAGGCCTTTGCCTGAAGTATCATTGACGGTGATGAGCGAGCTCAGGGCAATCGTCTGGCCGGCAAGGCTGCTATTGAATTGAATTGTATCGAAAGCATCGGTGGTGTTTGCATTTGCGTCGAGAACGGCCTGCCGAAACGAGCCTGCGCCGCTGTCATCCTGATTTGTGACGATGTAAATAGCCGGCATGAGCCGCATTTCGAGCATTTCAGGGAAGAAAATCAACTTTCTTATATTTTTCGACCGTCTTACAGACAGAATTCTTTTCGCATAAGATCTTGCCCGAAAAATGTGCCGAATCTGAAATGGGTGAAAATTCATGGTGTTGCTATTTCCCTGACAGATTATTCATCATGCTGCTGATCTGAGAGCGAGGCCATGTAAGCAATTCAAGGCTTCGGAATAGTTGGTTTATTGTGGTAAAAAAAACAAGCAATTTCCAGTTCCTTTCTATTTTCATGTAAAAACCTGTAATCAAAAATTGCCAAAAACACGGGCAAAAAAGTCATTTCAGCCCGCAAGCCCCTGCGAAAAAATCGCATGGTGTTGCAAAACATCAACAAAAACACCCAAGAGTCAATGTTCTTAGATATTTACATAACTACCTTATTTCAGGGTCACTTAAACACAAATCAGACATACTTAAACCATAAGAACGTCTCTTTTTTTCAACATCCCAGCTCTAAGATTGGCGCATTTCTTATCCGTAAGATTTTCAAAAAAACTGGCGGGCCATTCAGAAACCTGATTTTCAGAAACTGGGCCGGACTCTCAATGAATCCGGCCCGGATTTGAATTAATTACCCGAGCCGGCATTGGGCATAACGGCGGGTTTGGGCATATTCCCAGGCGGTTTAATTTCGCCTGATTTTGGTTGATCGGCCTCAGTGGCCAATTTACCGAGAAAAGCCTGATCAAGATTTTTCATGTCGGTCCAGAGTGTTCCCGGGCCGGCATAAAAAACGCCGAGCCGAATTTGCTGCGGCAGACCTTCGGCAAAAATATAGCGATTATAGGCGTCGGGGCTGCCAAGCGCATCGACTGAAAGTTGATACTTTTCGGCTTCCGCTTCGTTGGCAAGCTGAGTCTTTTTGGCTTCGGCCGCGCCCATCAGTTTGGTAATCTGGGCCTGAACTGTTGCCGTTTTGGCGTCAATCACAGCCGAGAGTTTCTGCGTTTCCGCCTCAATCTCTCTGGCTTCCTTTTCGCCCTTGGACGTTGTTTCAGCTACCATTTTTAGCGTTTCAGCCTTCGTCCTGCGCTCTTCCAGCACGACTTTGGCCTCGGCTTCGGTCAATTCCGCCTTGGCCTTGGCCGTCTCCTGCTCCTGCTCGCGCGTGGTTTTGAGCTCATTGGCTATATATGACCGCTGAATCGGTTCGCGGACTTCAGCCGGCACATAAATATGCCGCGTCAGCCCGAAAAGCAGCGATAGGTTTTTACCGTCGAGCACTCGCTCAAGTTCATCTTCAACATCCGTCTGAAACTCTTCGCGACTATTGCCAACCAGTAAGTCAACAGCGCCTCGTTTTGATCCATTAATCCGACAGATCGAACCAATCTGGGGCTCAATCACTTTCTTCCTGACATCCGTCAGCGTGCCGAAATTACGCACCACATCCGGCGCCTGGTCAGGCATAATGCCCCAGATCGCCGTGAAATCCAGGTGAATTCGAAATCCATCATTCGACGGAAATTCAATTCCCTCACCTTCGACATAAATCGGATCAGGCTCCGAAACCATGCCGTCTTTCGATTTCGTTACAGAAGTTTTATTCTGAGCAGGGCTGGCCGTTTTCACCATCAATGTGGTTTCATTATAGCCGATTGAAATCACATCGACTCGTTTCTCGGCAGGGTTGATCCAGTAAAGCCCGGGCTGAAGCACCTGATCCTGCACACCCTGCTTCTGTGGGTTATCTGGGCTGCTGTTACCCACTTTGTTATAGACAACTCCGACATAACCTGGAGGGATCAGTGTCGGGTCATCCGGGCGAGGCTGAAGCCCTTCGCCCAAAACCATCGCAGATGTTTTTCCGATTTTATTCACTTCATATGCATAAGGGTTCATGCGATATCGGCCCGGGGTGAGCACCTGCCGCCATGTGCCCTTGAAGCCGGGCTCATTGGCCAGAATCTCGCCCACTGGCAAATTCTTGCCGATCTTTGATGTCACCACGCCAATTTCATTGGGCGAGACAACAATATCAGGCACAACCTTTCGCTCATATTCCAGCGGATTGTAAAAATGACGCCCAGGCCCAGGCATGAATTCCAGAATTCCGATTTCAATCGCATGGCCTTGGGAGTCGGCCTTGGCCAGTGTGCCTTCGGCTGCCATCGGGGCCGTGCCAAACGGAAATGGCCCCTTGTATCGCAGAAGCAGGCTGCTGCCGGCCGGCACTTCCATTCGACAAATGTCATATTGCCAGATCCCTAAGTAGCCAATGCCGTAAAATGATGAGATCAAGAGGCAGACCACTGCCAATCGACCACTCAGCTTTGGCCGATTCCTCAGCAATACAACAGGCAGCACAATGATCGTCGCGGCAATCACCGCTGAAATAATCGGATTGATGCCATGCCAGAGCACAAGGCCCGGCAATAACATCGAGACAGAAATGGACCAGAGAATCAGACGAACTTGATTCTTACTCATGGCTTTGAAGCTCCCGTGGCACTGGTTGATGAACCGGCCCGGCCCGGCACCTGCGTCTCCTGAAATGGTTTTTCCGGCAGCCTTATCTCTCGTTCCTGAAGCATTTCCGGCTTACCGACTGAAATTTTTGGCGACTCTGTGGCAGGCCTTAGCACTGAAGGCCTCTGCCTTTGGGCTGTATCCGATTCGCTTAAGGGCGTAAAAGCCTGTTTCAGCAGATCCATAATCGGCCCTTCCGTGTTGGTCATAATTGTCTGAAAGGCAGGCGCGAATTTGGCCAGAATCATATTCTGAGCCAGTGCATGGCCATTGCCATCAAAAGCCTTGACTCGCGTCGTAATTCCAGCCACCTCTGCCTTGTTTTTAAGCCTGATCACTTCAGCGGCGGCCTCGCCCTGCTGCTCAATGGCAAGGGCCTTGTCGCGGGTCGCATCAAGCTCTGTCTGCGCCACGGCCAGCTTCTGCTCGGCCAGTGTCACAGCCACCTGCTGCTCCTGCTCGGCTTTAGTGATCTGTTCAATCACCCCCTGCTCTGCCTCAACCACTGCCTTTTTCTGGTCTGCCAGAATCTGCTGCACCTTGAGCTGGGCTTCGGCATCCTGCTGCAATTTCTCCTGCTTATATTGCTGGAGCTGCTGCTTGGCTACTTCACGTGCTCTTACAGGTGTCGCAATAGCTTCCGGTGGAAGGATGGAGGTAATTGCCACTTCCAGAATTTCCACACCCTGTTTGCGGCAATTTTCCGTCAGGCTTTTCACCAGATTCTGCTGAAATTGCTCACGATCATCGCCACTGATAAACTGCCCACCCGTCAGCTTCGAGCCATTAATCCGGCAGATGGAACGCGTCTCGGGGGTGATGATCTTGCTGATGATTTCCCCGTCGATGGCATCGCCATTCTCGTCTTCGTTGTATTGCACAAAGACTTCGCTGGCGCGAGTCGGGTCCACACGAAATGTCACCGTGCCATTCACGGTCACGGCAAAACCATCGGCACTGAGAAAATCCATCTCCCCTTCGGAATCAAGGCTGAAGGCTTTTGTGCTGCAATCCACCACACTGACCCTGGTTTCGTAAGGGTTCAGGTAATAGGTGCCGGGTGGCAGTGTCTCTTTCTGCACGCCTCTTTCGCCAGTTTCCACCAGAATCTGATTCGGATTGGCTGCCAGCTTGCCGGCCAGATTGGTCACAACACCGCGAGACTGGGCAGGCACCATCACCGGCTTGTGAATTTCAATCTGTTCGGCATACCAATTGTAGGGATACCGACCCGGCCGCAGCACTTCGCGACGAATACCCTTCTCGCCCTCAGCCGCCAGCACAGACCCCTGGGGCAATGGCTCGCCCACCAGGCTGATGCGAATGCCAAGTTCGCCTTCGGGTATAACCATCTGCTCCTTGATTTCCCAATCCCAGAAAAGTGGGTTGTAGAAATAGCGTCCCTCTGTCAGCACTCCGTTGTTAGGGCCACCTGATTGCACACCTTTAAAGTATTGACCGTTTTCAGGCGGAGGCGCCAGTTCCTGGCCCGGCTTGAGGTCTGTTCCCGTGCGCCGAATCAGCACAGCCTGTTCGCCTGTTCGCACATCAATGCGCATCGAAGTGTAGGCGACCCAGACGGCCACAATGCCGAAGAAAAGGGCCATCATCGTGCCGACGCCCATGCCCAGCATGAGCTGCGACAAACCCTTCGGCCCCCTGCCACCATATGCCGGTGGATCGAGCTGAATGTTACTCATAAATCTCTTTATGGCCTCATGTTAAAAATTACCCAGTGCCATCACCGGGTCCGGCTCTTGTCGGTTCTGCCGAGCCAGTCGGCTCTCATCCATGAAGTGATTCGTAAACGACTCTTCCAGATTAAGTCGAATTGGAGAATTATTTGGCAATAAAAAAAGCCGACCACATGAGCAGTCGGCTCTGGAAGATTAGGGGATGAGTTGTCGTCGATGCGAGGCGGGCCATGAGGTGGAGCCGATTTATCTACGGCTCCCTACCGACTCACTTCTTGCGGTGACGAATGCGAGATCTCATCTTACGCTTTTTTCGTCCAACTTTCCGACGCCCATTGCCTCGACGGCGACTTGCCATATGGCCTCCTCAAATCTTGTGTTTTGCAGTACTTGTGTACTATTTCGACTCTACCGATCAAGAAACCTTTTCAGGTCTCATCGATTATTAGTTGAGGAATTATAGCCTACAACTGGCACGTTTCGCAAGAATGTTTTACCGGAAAGATCCGAAAAGCGACCTGCCTGCTTCACCACAAGAATCAATCAGTCAAACACTTAGAGCAGAATTTCAAGAGGCCTTTGAATCTTGGTTTCTGGCATTTTTCCGGGCCTTTTCCAGCTCGATTCTGAAGATTGTTTCGAGTTCGTCTGCGATTTGGTCGCAGTCGTCATATCTCGCTCGTGGGTCAGCCGCCACGCACCGACCAAGCACCTTGATCATCCGTTCTCCGCCGGGCAGTCTTTCCAGCCCTTGCAGCTTTGACCCAATCAGCCGACGCTCGGCGATCATCTGGGGCAGAATATCGCAAAGCCTGCCACGATAACGCCCAACCGGCAAATTGCCGCTGAGAAACTCCAGCAAGGTCAGGCCAGCCGCAAAAATGTCGGTTGAAACCGTTGCGACTCGCGTCCCGTCCTGATAACTCACAAGCTGCTCAGGCGCCATGTAGGCCAATGTTCCGCCGTCACAAAATGAATCGCCGGCCGAAGCATCAATGGCCATATTAAAATCGATCAGAAATGGTACTCCATGAAATGAAATCAGAATATTGGCCGGTTTGATATCGCGGTGAATCATCTTCATCCGGTGCATATGGCCAAGTGCGCGGCAGACGGCCGTTATCTGTCGGATTTTTAATAGATCTGAATTCATTCTGGCCAGTCTTTCAAATTCACACGCGTGATGATCATCATTATAAACCATTGGAGCAATTGGTGTTACAGATCGATCAAGAGAACATTGATAATCATTCCATTCAGATGTGGCGTGATGATGATTCCGATTGACTTTCAATTGATGAATCTGATCAGCCATCGTCAATTCACCAACATGAGGCATGCAAATGGCGTGAAATCGACTACATTCATGAAAGGAAAGGGCTTTGATGATATGTGGATGAGACAGCCTTCGAATCATTTCCCATTCATTCTGCAGCTCTGTTGCAATTTTCAGGACAATTGATTGACCTGGAGAATCAATGGGATGCACAAGATAAACGGCAGCAAATGAGCCGCGACTGATCTCCTTTTCAATTTGAAATTGATCAAATTGATCACCCGGCTGAGGAAATTCATTGAAAACCCGTGAGCGTGATTGTTTTCCCGGAGCAAGTCGTTCACGCCTGCTGATATTTCCTACGTTTGATGATTCAAAAACCGTCGAATGAAGCCTCTGTATTTCAAATGAGACAGCCTGACATAATTCCTCATCTTCAAATAGACCTGGCAATCGCGATTCATACCACGCCCGGGATCGGTATTCGCCTCGTAACCAATGATATTCCAGATCGATCCGGATCATTTCAGATGCAATTCTGGAATAATCCGGATGATTCTGGTCAGGCAGAAATTCACGAAAATCAATACTTTCGGAAATTGCAATTGCATCTTCGAAAATACTGATCAGCCGCTCCATACCCTCCCATTGCTCTGGGCAGGGCTTTTCGAGCATTTCGATCATATTGCATTTCTCCATCCATGTATCGAATCAGATTAATTGACTCAATCGACCTCGAAAATTCTGGAGCACCCGTTCGACCGTTCGCTTCGACCTGCGCACTTCATTTGCAATTTCCGCCAGTTCAAAGCCCTCAATACGCATCATGACGATCCGCCGATTAACATCCAGCAGATCCTCCATCATCTCTTCAATCACCATACGGAGCGATGTCAAAGCCACTTCATCCCGATTGTCAGAAAATGCGGCATAAATTTCCGGTGGCACATTGCCTTCCGTTCGACGAATGTCGCGCTTGGCGGCCTTATGATAAGTTGCCACGGCACGAATCTTGTTCAGCGCGATAACAAGCAGCAGTTTCCATATATCCTCACCTTCAGGCACGTCATACTGGCCATCTTCCACGCGCCGAAAAAATGTCCGAAAGACTGATTGAACAATATCCTCAGGATCCACCTGCCGGGCAAGATCAGCACCACTTTTCCGCATGGTCAGACCGATCAGCCGGCCGGCATACTTCATATAAAGTTCTGTAGATGCGTCGATCTCTCCACTGCGAAACTGCCGCAGCAGCAAATGATCAGAAATGCCACTCACTTTATTATCACAAGCCTGCTTGACGGGGTATGGGTCTATCATGGTTTCCTGATTACATCCTGAAATTGAAATCTCCATGGCCCGAACAACTTCTGGCCTTTCCATGTCTCATATTGATTTCTCAATTTCAATCCGTCAACCATCAACATGCTCTCCGATCACTTAGTTTTACAGTATCCTTTCATTACCCTGTGTTTATCTGTCAGAAAAGCATAATAACTGTCAGCGATGTTTGAAAAAACACTCTGATTTAAATAAAGTTTTCAACACTCTTTTCTGATTGCAGATCTTATTTTTTGTAATCACATTTCAATTTCCACTCAAATTTAAACTCGTTCATGTTTCATGAAATGACAACTCAGGATTACGACATTAATCACGAAACAAAGAAAATGGGATCAGCCCTTTTATCCCCTGTCCCCGGAATCTATTGAGCTAAAATCAATCGCTGAATCAGGTTGACAAGCAAATCACTAATGTTTCACAATATCTTTCAGGTCAGTATCGGTTGAAGCATACCGGCATTGAAGCGAGAGAGACATTTTCGGGAAGGATTAGCGAGCGTGTCACAGCGATTTGATCTGGTGGTGATTGGCGGCGGCCCCGGCGGCTATGTGGCTGCGATCAGGGCTGCCCAACTTGGCAAGACGGTTGCCATCATCGAAAAACGGGCAACGCTGGGCGGCACTTGCCTGAATGTCGGCTGCATTCCCTCCAAAGCCCTGCTCGACTCCTCAGAGCACTACCACTTTGCCAAGTCAAAATTAGGCCTGCATGGCGTCGTGGTGGGCAATGTCACGCTTGACCTGAAAGCGATGATGGCACGCAAGGATGGAGTCGTCACCAGCCTGACCACAGGCATCGGCGGCTTGATGAAAAAAAATAAAGTCACTGTCTTCACAGGCACCGCACGACTGACAAGTGCAACGGCCGTGGAAGTGACCGACGCCAAGGGCACCAAAACACCACTTGATGCCGGACACATCCTGATCGCGACCGGCAGCACTCCGACCGAGCTGCCTGTGCTGCCCAATGATGGCAAAAATATCGTCAGCTCGACAGAAGCCCTCTGTTTCGACAAGGTGCCCAAGCACCTGATCGTCGTGGGTGGCGGCTATATCGGGCTTGAGCTTGGCTCTGTCTGGAGAAGGCTTGGGGCGAAGGTAACGGTCGTTGAATTTCTCGACCGGCTCGTCCCGTTTGTTGA